>VXNE01000206.1 GCA_009840715.1 Gammaproteobacteria bacterium | reverse complement strand
GTCCTCAAGGACATCGATCTCGGGCTGCCGGCCGGCAGCGTGGTCGCCCTGGTCGGCGAGAACGGCGCGGGCAAGACGACCCTCGTCAAGCTCCTCTGCAAGATGTACGAGCCGACGCGTGGGCGCATCCTGATCGACGGGGTGGACCTCGCGGAGGTGACGGCGCCGGCCTGGCGCAACCGGCTCGCCGGCGCCTTCCAGGACTTCTTCCGCTTCGAGTTCCAGGCCCGGCGGACTGTCGGGGTGGGCGATGCCGGGCGCATGGACGAGCGGCCGGCGGTCGAGACCGCGGTGGGCAGGGCCGGCGCGGAGGATGTCGTCGCCGCGCTGACGGACGGCCTGGAAACGCAACTCGGACCGACGTGGCCCGACGGCGTGGAGGTCAGCTTCGGCCAGTGGCAGAAGCTCTCCCTGGCGCGGGGATTCATGCGCGACGAACCGCTGCTGCTGGTGCTCGACGAACCTACGGCTGCCCTCGATGCAGAGACCGAACACGCGCTGTTCGAGCGTTACGCGAGCGCCGCCCGCGGTGGGGCCGGCGGCGAGGCCCCGAACGGCCGCATCACGCTGCTCGTCTCGCACCGCTTCAGCACCGTGCGCATGGCGGACCTCATCGTCGTCATGGACGGCGCGCGCATCGTGGAAGTCGGCGCCCATGACGACCTGATGGCCGCCGGCGGGCAGTACGCCGAGCTCTACGGGATCCAGGCCGCGGCCTACCGGTGACACCGCGCTGGTCATGAAGATGCTCGTCGTCGGCGCCCGCGGTCTGGTCGGCCAGGGCGTGCTCGAGGCCATGGACGATGCGGACTGCGAACTCATCGCCGTGTCGCGCCGTGCGCCGGATTTCGCCACCCGGGCGGACTTCGTGTCCGTCGACCTGACGGATCGCGACGCCTGCCGCGCGGCCTTCTCGGGGCTGTCCGGAGTGACGCACGTCGTGTACGCGGCCCTCCACGAACGCCCGGAGCTGATCGCCGGCTGGCGGGACGAGCAGCAGATCGCGACCAACCTGGCGATGCTCGAGAACGTGCTGGACTTCGTCGAACCGTCCGAACACCTGACCCTGCTACAGGGGACCAAGGCCTACGGCGCCCACCTGCACCCGATGCGGAACCCCGGCAAGGAGCACCATCCGCGCCACGCCGGTCCGAACTTCTACTGGGTCCAGGAGGACCTCGTCCGCGAGCGGGCCGCGCGATGCGGCTGGGCGTTCACGATCATGCGCCCCCAGATCGTCTGCGGCGTGGCCGTGGGCAGCCCGATGAACATGACCATGGCGATCGGGGTCTACGCCGCGATACAGCGCGAACGCGGCGGGCCGCTGTCGTTCCCGGGCGGGGAGGAGTTCATCACCGAAGCGACGGACGCGGCGCTGCTCGGCCGCGCGATCCGGTGGGCGGCCTCTGCGGAGGAGAGCCGGGACGAGACGTTCAACGTGACCAACGGCGACCAGTTGGTGTGGCGCTCGGCCTGGCAGACCGTCGCGGACGCCTTCGGCATGGAGGTCGGGGGGGACCAGCCGACGTCGCTCGTCGAGACGATGCCCCGACACGCGGAACTGTGGGACGCCATGACGCGGAAGTACGGACTGGCCGGCTACGGCATGGATGCCCTCGTCGGGTCGTCCTGGCAGTTCGCGGATGCCGTGTTCGGTCTGCACGGCGGTCAGCACACCCTGCTCTCGACGGTCAAGATCCGGCAGGCGGGCTTCGGGGACTGCATCGACACGGAGGTCATGCTCGACGGCCAACTTCGCCGGCTGCAGGACCTGCGGATCCTGCCGTCGTGACCGGGACTGTGGTCGCCGCGGCGGACATCGGCGCCACGCAGGCGCGTTTTCGCGTCGTGGATGCGGACGGCGCCGGCACCGACCGCGTGTGCGCCACCAGCGAATACGACGATGCAGTCGCATTGCTGGCGGACGGGCTCGCGGAGGCCGAGGTGGACGCGCTGTGCGTGGCGGTCGGGGGACCCGTGACGGACGGCCGGGCGCGCCTGACGAACGGCGTACTGGAGTTCGACGAGCGCGCGATCGCGGGTGCGCTCGACATCGCGCGTGTCGCCCTCGTGAACGACCTGGTGGCACTCGGGACCGAAGTGCCGCACCTGGCGGCGGAGTCCCTGCGGGTCGTGGGCGGAGGCACGCTCGGCGCCGGCATGCGGGCCGTGATCGCGCCGGGCACCGGTCTCGGGATGGCCCTCGTCACGGCGGAGGGAAGCGTCCTGCCGTCCGAAGGCGGACACGCCCCTTTCGCGCCGGCGGACCCGCTCGAACAGGAACTGCTCGGAGTCCTGGCCGCGGAGTTGCGTTACGTCTCGTGGGAGGACGTCCTGTCGGGGCCCGGGATCGCCAACCTGTACCGGGCGGTGTGCGCCGTGTGGGGCGCCGCGCCGGAGGAATTGACCCCGTCGGACATCACCGCGCGCGGCCTTGGAATCGCCGATCCGGTGTGTCACCAGACCCTCGAGATCTACTGCGCCGTCCTTGGCAACGCCGCGGGTGGGCTGTGCGTAACGGGTTGCGCGCGTGGTGGCGTCTATCTCGGGGGCGGCATTCCCCCGCGCATCGCGGACTTCCTGGCGGGCAGCGGTTTCCGGCGCCGCTTCGAGGAGCGCGGACGGATGACCGGCTACGTGAGCGACATCGGCACCGCCGTCATCCTGAACGACGGGGCGGGACTCGCGGGCGCGCTGCGCTACGCACTCGCGCTCGTCGGCTGATCCGTTCCGCTCAGTCTGCCTTGCCCCGGAACCCTTCGTTGCCCCGATAGGGCGCGTCCCGCTCGCGGAAGGCCTCCCCCAGTCCCTTCTCCCGCACCGCCTCGCCGAAGGTGTAGGTCCACTCGGTCATCTGCGCGAGGGCGTCCTGTTCGGTGGCGCTGCGCACCGACGAGTAGATCCCCATGTTCTCGTAGAACCGGTTCATGGTGAGCTTGAGGACGGCGAGGTGGTCCGCGGACCCGTTCGCGATCCGGTCGGCGAAGGCGATCGTGTTGGCCTCGAGTTCCTCCTTCGGCCAGGCGTAGTTGATCATCTCGATCTCCGCCGCCTCGGCGCCGGTCATGTTGTCGCCCGTGTAGTAGTACTCCTTGGCCTTGCGCATGCTCATCACCAGCGGCCAGATGTTGCCGTTGCGCGCGGTGCCGAGGCCGCGCAGCCCCGGGTGGCCGATCTGGGTGTCGTCGGCCGCCACCACGAGATCGGTCATCATCGCGAGTTCGCAGCCGCCGGCCAGGGCGTAGCCGTGCAACTGCGCGATCGTGATCTTCGCCATGTTCCACAGGTACATCTGCACGTCCGTGATCTGTTGCATGGATGTGCGCATGTTCATCATCAGCACGCGGCGCTTGGCGTCCTGCGTCCGATAGGTGCGCTCGCCGCGCCGCTCGCGCCCCGGCGTCAGGTCGTAGCCGGCGCTGAAGCAGCGTCCCGCGCCGCGCAGGATGATCACGCGGCAGTCCTGGTCGGCCTCGAGGTCGTGCAGGCAGTCGCTGAGTTCCGAGAAGAGCTCGCCGGTGAGGGCGTTCATCTTTTCGGGCCGGTTCAGCGTAATGCGCGCGAGCCGGTCGTCGGTGCCCAGCCGCTCCAGGAGGATGGTGTTGTAGTCGGTCATCTTTCGCTCATTTCCGGGTCGGAACCGGCAAGCATACCTTCCGTCGCGTGGCGCCCGGAGGCCGGCGCGGCATAACATCCCCGGTCGCTCGACGGCTTGGGAGGCGGAATGTCGATTCTCGAAGGGACGCGCGTGCTGGACTTCGGGCGCTACATCGCGGGCCCGTTCTGCGGCATGTTGCTGGCGGACCTCGGCGCGGACGTGATCCGCGTCGAGAAGGTGGACGGCAGCGAGGACCGCTACACGGCGCCCGTGACGCCGGACGGCCAGGGTTCGCTGTTCATGGCGCTCAACCGCAACAAGCGGGGCTTCACCCTCAACCCGCGCAAACCCGGCGGCCAGGACGTGCTCCAGCGGCTCGTCGCGACCGCGGACGTCGTCATCGCCAACCTGCCGCCGGAGACCGTCACGGCCATGGGGCTCGACTACGAGAGCCTGACGCGCGTGAAGCCGGACATCGTGCTCACCACGAGCACCGCCTACGGCTCGGGCGGGCCCTACGCCAACCGCGTCGGCTTCGACGGCGTGGCCCAGGCGATGTCCGGGAACATGCACATGACCGGCTATCCGGACGAGCCGATGAAGAACTACTTCCCCTACGTCGACTACACGACCGGCACGCTGAACGCCTTCGCCACGCTGGCGGCCCTCATGCATCGGATGAAGACCGGTGAGGGCCAGCACGTGGAAGGGTGCCTCCTCGCATCGGCACTGACCGTGGCGAACGGTTCGCTGATCGAGGAAGCAGTGCTGCGCAAGAACCGGGTGGCGAGCGGCAACCGGGGCCAGACCGCCGCGCCGTCGGACGTGTTTCCGACCCGCGACGGCTGGGTGCTCGTCTCCGTGGTGGGCAACCCGCTGTTCGAGCGCTGGGCGCGGCTGATGGGCGAGGAGCGCTGGCTCACCGATCCGCGCTACGCCACGGACGACACGCGCGGCGAGGAGGCCGCGGAGATCAGCGAGCGCATGTCCGCGTGGACACGCGAACGGACCACCGCGGAAGTCGTGGCGGAGCTGGAGGCGGCCCGCATTCCCTGCGGCGAAGTGCTCAAACCCGCGGAGACGCTGGTGAACGAGCAGGTCGTCGACCAGGGGTTCTTCGTTCCGACGGACTACCCGGGGCTCCCGACTCCCGCCCCAGTGGCCCGCATGCCGGTCGACTTCTCGAAAACGGACACGCCGGTGCGCACCCGGGCGCCCACGCTCGGCGAACACACGCACAAGATCATGCTGGAGCTCGGGTACGTGGACGAGGAGATCGAAGGGCTCCGCGCGGGGCGCGTGATCTGACGGGCACCGTAGGGGACGCCCTTGTGGGGGCCCGGTTACCAACC
>VXNE01000492.1 GCA_009840715.1 Gammaproteobacteria bacterium | reverse complement strand
CAGCATTTGCCAGGGAGGTTCAGGCATGCGACGTCGACAGTTCGTTACCAGTGCGGCCACGCTGGCCGCGGCGCCCGCCATCGCGCTCACCAACCAGCCCGCCGCCGCGGCTGCCGGGCAGGCGGGGGGTTCTTCTCTCGCGGGCCTGGGCGAGCTGCTTTCGGAGCTGATTCCGCAACTCGCCGGGCAACTCGGTTCGCCGGGGTACGTGGCCGGCATCTACCAGGACGGGTCGGAGTGGCTGTTCGCGCACGGCGTGCGCAACCTCAACACCGGCGATCCCATGACGACGGACACGGCCTGGCTGCTCGGCTCCATCACCAAGGTGCTGACCACGACCCTGCTCCTGAAGTACGTGGAAGCCGGCCGGATCGATCTGGACGCGCCCATCACCCGCTATCTCCCTGACCTCCGTCTCGCCGAGCCGGGCGCCGCGGAGCGCATCCAGGTGCGGCAACTCGTCAATCACACCAACGGCATCGACGCGGACACCCTCATGCCCGCGAAGGAGTTCGGCCCCAACGCCGTCAAGTCCTACATCGATGCGCTCGCCGGGATCGGCACCCTGTTCGCCCCGGACGAACTGCTGCACTACACGAACCCGGGTTTCACGATCGCCGGACGCATCATCGAGACCCTCTCCGGCAAGCGTTTCGACCGCACGCTCGAGGAGGAGATCTTCGCGCCCATCGGCATGGAGCGCTCCGTGACTTCGGCGACCCAGGCGATCCTGCACCGTACCGCGGTCGGCGCGCTGCCCGGCCCGGACGGCCAGATGTCGGCGGCGCGGATGTTCATGCTGCCGGTGTCGGCGGCGCCGGCCGGAGCGACTCCGATCGTCAACGTCCCGGACCTCATCGCATTCGGGCGTACGCACTTGGCCGACGGCGTCGCGCCGAACGGAACGCGCGTACTTTCTGCGGAACTTTGCCGCGCGATGCGCACGCCGACGTTCGATCTCAAGACACCCAACGCGCCGCCGATCGGCCTCGGCTGGTTCCTCCCGCCCATCGGGGGGACGACGGCGTGGTGGCACGGCGGTGGGTCGCCGGGAGGCACCGCCGGGCTGACCGTGCTTCCGGAGTACGATCTGGTGATCGCGAGCTTCGGCACGGGGCCGGGATCGAGCCCCATCCACGATCGGTTGGTCAACACGGTGTTGCAGGAGCACGTCGGGCTCACCGTTGCGCCGCCATTCACGGAAGCGCCGACCACCCTGCCGATGAGTCACTACGCGGGCGACTACGAGTCCTTCGAGTCACGTGCGGAAGTGCGTGCCGGGAAGGGCGCCGACGAACTCGACGTGACCTCGCACTACCTGCCGGCAAGCGAGGAACAGGAAGAAGTGCTGAGGGGCTACAGCGGCGCCGTCGGGGACGCGACGCCGACGGTCACCTACGCCGCGATTCACGACAAACTGTTTGCACCGGCCGCGTTGCCGAGGGAGTTCTTCTCGGGCGTCTGGGGGCGCATGGCGCTACTGTCGTTTCACGACGTCGGGAGCCGTCGATACGCGCATACCCGTTTCAGGGCCATGCCAAGGGTCTGACTTCCTCAGGGTTGGCGATACGCCTTGCGAATGGTCACGGGCTCGCTCAGGAGCTGACCCCGCAGGTAGGCGTTGTCCGTGGGGGCCGTGGACTCTTCCTGGTGAATCCCGTGCACCACGTCCATGCCCGACGTCACCCGTCCGAAGGCGGCGAACCCCAGGCCGTCCGGGTTGCGCGCGCCGCCGAGATCGAGGCTCGGCTGGTCGCCGATCGTGACGAAGAACGCACCGCCGCTCGCGCTGCCGGGGTCCGTTCTCCCTAGTGACAGCGTGCCGTCGAGGTGGCGGATCCCGGTCTGTTCGGTGGTCTCGTGGGCGACCGCGGGCAGGGCCTTCGAGGGGTCCGTCAGGCCGCCCTGGATCACTTCGATGACCGGCGAGCCGTTGTCGTTGCTGCGGCGCACGACGCGGTAGAAGGCGCCGCCGTCGAAGAGCCCCTGGTCGACGTGCGCGAGGAAACTGCCGGCCGACTCGGGCGCGGCCTCCGGGTACACGGCCAGTTCGATGTTGCCCGCGTCCGTTTCCAGCGTGACGCCTACCGCGGGACCCCACTCGTCCTCGGTCGGGCCCGCGTCTCCGGGCGCCTCGGGCTGTGCCATGGCAGCCATCTGAATGGTCTTCACCTTCTCCATCATGTAGTCCGAGGATGACTTGGCGCTGAAGCCGGGCGGGGGTTCCAGTCCCGCGAGATGCCGCACGAAATAGTCCCACATGCGCACCATCCCGTAACCCGGCAGGGCGTGGCCCGCCTGGGGCATCAGCACGAGGTCGAACACCTTGTTGGCGTCCATCAGGGCCTGCGTGAGCTGGAAGAGGCCGCCCGGATGCACGCCGAAGTCCAGCATGCCATGGATGAACAGCAGGTTGCCCTCGAGGTTCGCCGCGTGGGTCAGGTTCGCCTGCTCGAGGTAGTTGTCGCCTGCCAACACGCCCTGGTAGCGCTCGCCCCAACTGTGCCAGAACAGCCGCTGGTCGTGGTTGCCGGCAATGGAGACGCCGACCTTGAAGAACTCCGGGAACTTGAGCATTCCCCGCGCCGCCATGTAGCCGCCGCCGGAGACGCCGGTGATGCCGACGCGCTCCACGTCCAGGTACGGAAAGCGCTCGGCGAGCTGCCGGATGCCCGCGACGTGGTCTTCGAGGTTGCTCGCGGTCTGCAGCCGCCCGTAGGACGCCTCGTGGAAGGCGCGCGAGCGTTCCGTCGTGCCGCGTCCGTCCAGGATGACCACGACGAACCCCAGTTCCGCCAGGGAGGTGGCCGAATCGAGGCTCAGGGAGCCCGCGGAGCCGAAACCCGACTTGGGCACGTTCGCGACCTGCGGCCCGCCATAGATGTAGTCGATCACCGGCCAGGACCGGTCCTCGTCGAAATCGGACGGCTTGACCATCACGCCGCGAATGTCCGTTTCGCCGTCGGCGGCGGTGACGGAGAAAGGCTCCGGCCAGGGCCGCCCCTCGGGCAGCGAGTGCGGCGTCGCTTCTTCAACGATCATGCGCTCCTCGCCATCCGCCGACATGAGCGCGGTGACGTTGGGCCGGTCCGGCCGCTGGCGGGTCTCCACGTAGAAGGCGGCGCCGGGAGCCAGCCCGGAAACCGCGCCCGGATCCTGGCCGAATACGGTGAGGATCAGCAGCGAGAAGTCGCCCTGCGAGAGCACCAGGCGGTCGTCGTCGCCGGAACTGAGCACGGTGAGTTCGGCAGTGTCCAGGCCCACCCGCGCCACTTCGCGAAAGTAGGGGTTGGCGTCCGGCCGGCGCCCGCCGATGGTCAGGAAGAGTTCGCGTCCTTCCCGGTCCACGCCGAGGACGTCCCGCACGAGCCAGTCGCCGGCCGTCAACGCGCGCTTCTCCTCGCCCGTCGCCGCGTCGTGCAGGTACAGGTGCCCCCAACCCGACTTCTCCGAGTACCAGGCGAACTCTTCGCTCTCCGGCAGGGGCACGATGAAAGTCGGCATGTACACGTTGGAGCCGAGTTCCAGGTAGGTGTCCGTGGTCTCCCGGAACACCACGCGGGTGAGCCCCGAGTCGCGCGCTGCGGTCACCACGCGGGCTTCGCGCTCGCCGCGCAGGATGTCCACGAAGTAGACCGCCGTGGAGTCCGCGGACCACCAGGCCCGGTTGCCCCCGAAGGGAGTGTCGTTCATGCGCGCCGCGGCCAGGCTCGCGTAATGAATGGGCGTCTGCTTGCCGGTGTCCGTGTCGATGATCGTCATGCGAAACCGGGTGACGTGCTCGTCGCCGGGCAGCGCCTGGCGGTAGTCGATCACCCGTGGCCGAATGCTCCCGTCAGCGGGCGCGAAATCGATCACGGGCAAGGACTTCACCTGTCGGTCGTCGGTCTGTGCGGTGAACACGTAGCGCGAGTCCGGCGACCAGACCGCTTCCGGCCAAACCGCGGGTCGACCCGTGGCGTGGGGATTGGCCCCGTAGGCGTAGAAGGGCGCGCCGTCGGTGGTGAGCTGCTTCTCCTCGCCGGAAGCGACATGCTTCAGCCAGAGATTGTGGCCCTTGGAATAGACCGCCCGGGACCCGTCGGGGGACACCAGCCAGGACGGGTCTTTGGGATTGGCGTCCAGCTCCGTGAGATCGCCGTCCTCGAACCGAAAGAACCGACCGGCGATGGTGAAGGTCACGGCAGGGGGTTCGATCTCGACGCCGACGATGGGCAATGCGGAGGCGTCCATCTCCTGGCCCGTCTCTTCGGCGAGGGCTGCAGCGAGGGCGTCGTGGTCGAAGGCGGGCCGTTTCTCGGCGCGCCCTGCATCGACCAGGGTGTACTCCTTCCCCTCCGGCGTTTCGCGCTCGTACCAGAAGGTCGATCCGTCGACCCATCGCGGATGGACGGCCTGGTTGAGCATCCACCGGTCCTGGAGGTGCGCCTGGGCGGCGGCCGCCCGCTCGTAGGCCGGCCACAGGGGATGGGTGGACTCCTCCTCCGCAGCGAAGACGCCCGCACTCGACAGAAGCAGGGCCCCGAGGAGAGGGGCGAATCCGGGGCGGGCGCAGGGGTAGATCGCGTTCATTTGGCCTCCAGCAGGTACCACTCGCGTTGGATGTCGGTGAGTTCGGAGAGTTCCCGGCGCCAGCCGCGCGCGGCGGGATCGGTGGTCAGGAACGCAAGCGCGGCCGTCATCGCCGCGAGGTCCCGGTACTCCACCCAGACGCTCGCGTTCTCCCGGTCGCTCCCGGCCGAGGTCAGGGCGCCGTAGTACTTCACCGCGATGTCGGTGTGGCCCGCGTCGCGCAGCAGCCGATCGAGCTTGCGCACGTGCTGCGGCATGGCGACGAGATTGGGCACGATCGATTCGGAGCGGAGCTGCAGCCAGTGGACGGCGATGGGCGGGTCTTCCCGCGCGCCCGTCAGGCCGGGCGCATCGTCCAGGGTGTCCTCCGCCTTTGCCTCGGAATAGA
>VXNE01000146.1 GCA_009840715.1 Gammaproteobacteria bacterium | reverse complement strand
GGGCGACCCTTGTGGTCGCCCGGCCCGGAGTCGTGCAAGCCGTGGTGGGGTTCGGCGGTTCCTGTCCTGGCCGCTTGTGGGGGTGATCGTCGCGACCGGAGCGCATGCCGACACGACCCCGGAGGACTGCCGCCGGGTCGGCTACTCGGACAGGCAAGCCGCCGCCGAGTGCTACCGGGGACTGCTGCTCGACCCTTCGCCCGCGATACAGGCGGAGGCGCTCTGGGGATTGGGGGACTGGCAGGGCGCCAACCGCGCCTTCCGGGCGGCGGTCTCCGCAGCCCCTGGAGACGCGGATGTACGCGTGCGGTGGGCCAGGCTTCACATGGACGCGCACCAGGATGCCGACGCCGAGGACCTCTTCCGCGAAGCGCTGGCCCTCGACGAAGGGCACATCGACGCGCAGGTCGGCCTGGCCGAGGTGGCGGAGGGTCGGTTCGACGTCCGGGCCGGGGCCATCGCGAACGCCGTGCTCGAGCGCGTCCCGCGCCACCCGGGCGCGCGCTTCGTGTTGGCCCGCGGGGCGCTCACGGTAGGGGGTGTCGCCAAGGGGCGGGAACTGGTGCTGCCCGTCGTCGAGTCGGACGATCCGGGCGCCAGGATCGAGGCGATGGCGCTCCTCGCGGCGGCCGACCATCTTGAAGGCGAGATACCGAGCCCCTGGACCGGGCGCGCGGTGAACGAGACGCCCTACCATGGCAGGGTCTTCGAGACGATCGCGCACTTCTACGTGATCACCCGGCGCTACGAGGAAGCGGTCGCGATGCTCGAACGCGCGGTGGAGGTGGATCCCCGGCTCTACAGCGCGCACGCCGCCCTCGGGACCAACCTGCTTCGGGTCAACCGTTTCGACGAGGCGCAGCGGCACCTCGCGCGGTCGTTCGAGGGCGACCCCTACGACTCCGAGGTCGTGAACACCCTGCGGATGCTGGACAGCCTGCACAGGTTCGACCTCACCGAAGACACCCGTCTGGTCCTGCGCACGCACCGGGACGAAACAGGGGCGCTCGAGGGATACGTGCGCCGGCTCGTCGACGATGCGATCCCCGGCATGGGCGCCAGGTACGGTCACGTCGTGGAGGAGCCGGTCGTCATCGAGCTCTACCCGCATCACGACGACTTCGCCGTGCGCACGTCCGGCCTGCCGGGCC
Source organism: Gammaproteobacteria bacterium (assembly GCA_009840715.1). Lineage (GTDB taxonomy): Bacteria > Pseudomonadota > Gammaproteobacteria > Pseudomonadales > Azotimanducaceae > VXNE01. The sequence continues at coordinate 3,817 of VXNE01000146.1, read as the reverse complement.
TCGGCATCCTCGGCGCGACCTTCGGCGACGTGATCGCCATGGACAGCCCGTCGGCACGGGGGATCGACGACGGCTTCGACTGGGCGAGCGCCCTGTGGCACGAACTCGCCCATGTCGTCACGTTGAACGCGACGGATAACCTGGTCTCCCGCTGGTTCAGCGAGGGGGTATCGGTGCTGGAGGAATGGCGCACGGGGCCGAGCCGGAGCCGTTCCGTGCCGCTCGAGTTCGTCGAGGCCGCGCAGGCCGGGCGCATGCTCCCGGTCGAGGACCTCGACGGCGGATTCATGCGACCGGAGACGCCGGGTCGCGTTGCCCTGTCCTATGTACAGGCGGGTCTGCTCTGCGAGTACATCGAAGACACCTGGGGCGTCGCGGCGTTGGCGCGCGTGCTGGCTGCCTACGCGGACGGCGCGGACACGCCTGGCGCCATCCGGCGGGGACTGGAGCTTGGGCCGGCCGAACTGGACGCACGATTCGAGGCCCATCTCGATGCGCGCTTCGGCCAGGTCGACCCGGAGGGTTTCCGCGCAAACGTGCAAGCCGCGCAACGCCACCTGAAGGAGGACGACTGGTCGGCCGCCGTCGAAACGGCCCGAGAGGCGACGGGGATCTACCCGGACTACGTGGGACCCGCGAGCGCGTGGCCGCTGCTGGCGCAGGCGGAAGCCGGCGCTGGACGGATGGTGGAGGCGAGTGCGGCATTGACGGAATACTGGCGCCGAGGCGGCCGCGCTCCGGGAACATTGCGGCGCCTCGTCGAGTGGCTGGAGTCGGAAGACCGGCCGGCCGAAGCCCTGCCCGTGCAACGCTCTCTCGCGCTGGTGGCGCCGCTGGTCCCGGAGGAACGCCGCCGGCTGGGCGACTTCCTGGTGGAGGCGGGCCAGTACGACGACGCGATCCTCGAGTACGAGGCCCATCTGGCGCTGCGCCCCCACGACCGGGCGGACGCCCACTACCGGCTCGCACGGGCGTACCGGGGCGCGGACCGGCTCGCGGCGGCGCGGCGGCATGTGCTATACGCGCTGGAGATCGCGCCGCGTTTCCGTGCGGCGTTGGCCCTGCTGCTAGAGATCGAAGGATGAACGACACCACGACGGCCGGCACAGCCCTGGAGACAGATGAGGTCGCCCGCGCCGAGGCCGACGTACAGGCTTTCCGCGAGACCATGGACGACATCCGCCGCGGGCTCGGACGGGTAATCGTCGGCCAGGACGCCGTGATCGAACAGTTGCTCATCACGGTCCTGATCGGCGGGCACTGCCTGATCACGGGCCTGCCGGGCACGGCCAAGACGCTGATGGTCCGCGGACTCGCCCAGGCGCTCGGACTCGACTTCAAGCGCATCCAGTTCACGCCGGACCTGATGCCGGCGGACGTGACGGGCACGGACATCCTCGACGAGGACCCCGCGTCCGGGGAGCGGCGCTGGCGCTTCGAGCAGGGGCCGGTGTTCACGAACGTGCTGCTCGCCGACGAGATCAACCGCACGCCGCCCAAGACCCAGTCCGCGCTGCTCGAGGCCATGCAGGAGGCGAGCGTCACGGCCCGCGGGAGGACGTATCCGCTCGCCCGGCCGTTCGTGGTGCTCGCGACGCAGAACCCGATCGAACTGGAGGGGACCTACCCGCTGCCGGAGGCGCAGCTCGACAGGTTCGTGTTCAACGTGGTGCTGGACTACCTCGACGCCGGCGAGGAGGTCGCGGTGGTGGACCGCAACGTGCTCGGCGTCGTGGACGAAGACGTCACGCCGTGTACGAATGCGGACGCGTTGCTCGACTTCCAGCGCCTCGTCCGGGAGGTGCCGGTCGCCGACGCCGTGACGCGCTACGCCGTGGACGTCGTGCGCGCCACGCGCCCGGACGACGCCTCGTCGGGCGAGCGGGTGCGTGCCTACCTCGGCTACGGCGCGAGCGTGCGCGCGGCCATCTTCCTCACCATGGGCGCCCGGGCGCGGGCACTGCTGGCCGGCCGCTACCACGTCACCGCCGCGGATATCCGCGCCCTCGTGCCGGCCGTGCTGCGGCACCGGCTGCAGCGGAACTACCTCGCGGAGTCCGACGGCGTGACGGTCGATGCGCTGATCGCGGACGTGGTGGAAGGCGTTTCGGAGCCGGAGTGAACACGGTCGCTCCCCCTCGCACGCCGACGCGCCTGATCACGCCGGAGATCCTCGCCGGCCTCGGCAACCTGGAACTCGTGGCGCGCGCGGTGGTGGACGGCATGCTGAACGGGCTGCACCGCTCCGACGTGTTCGGGTTCAGCCAGGAGTTCGCGGAGTACCGCGACTACGTGCCGGGGGACGATCCCCGCTTCGTCGACTGGAATGCCTACGCGCGCACGGGTCGCCCGTACGTGAAGCGCTTCGAGGGCGAGACCAACACCCGCCTCATGCTGATGCTCGACGTGAGCGCGTCGATGGGGTTCGGAGCCCGGGACGTGTCGAAGCTCGACTACAGTCGGTGGCTGGCGGCAGCCCTCGCGTGGCTGGCCCACCGCCAGCACGACGCTGTCGGGTTGTTCGCGTTTCACGACACCGTCGCCGCGTTCCAGCCGCCTTCGGCTCGCGGCGTGGCCCGCGAGCGCCTGTTCCATACGCTCGACGGGTTGCGGGCGGCTTCGGGGACGGACTGGCCGGCGGCGTTGAGGCACCTGGGCGCCCGCGTCCCACGGCGCGGCGTCCTCGCGGTGTTCTCGGACTTCTACTGTGCGCCCGATGTGCTAGGGCAGGCGTTGCGGGGCTTGTGCGTGCGGGGGCACGACGTGTTCCTCGTGCACGTCCTGGACCCTGCCGAGCGGGAACCGGACCTGGGCCGGGGCGCCGCGCTACGCGATGCGGAGACGGCGGAGGTCATGGAGGTGGACGGACAGGAGCTGCGGTCGGGATACCCTGAGCGCCTCGCCGACCACGAGCGCGGGCTGCGGCGCGCGGCGGCTTCCGCCGGGGCCGACTACGTCCGCGTGGACACCGACCAGCCCCTCGACCGGGCGCTCTTCGAGTACCTGCGGTTCCGCGCGCGGCAGTCATGATGCTTGCGGCGAGTGCGCCCGAGTGAGCTTCGTCGCCGCACCGCTTCTCCTTGGCCTGTTGCTGGTGGCCGTACCGCTCTGGCTGCACCGCACGCACCGGGAAGCGCCGCGGCGGGGTTTCAGTTCGCTGTTCCTCATGCGCGCGGCGGAGGAACCCGTGCACGCGGAGCGGACCCTCCGTTACCTGGTCCTGCTGGCGCTCCGCTGCGCGGTCCTGGCCGCGGCGGCGCTCGCGTTCGCCGGCCCGGTGCTGTCCGGCCTGTGGCGGGACGACGGTGGCGCCGGGGACGTGGCCGACGGGCGGGTGCCCCTGGTCGTGCTGGACCGCTCCTTGTCCATGGCGCGCGTGGGGGTTTGGGACGAGGCCGTGCGCCAAGTCGAGCGGCTTGCGACCAACCGTTCCACGGTGGTGGTCGGCGCCGGCGCGGAACTCGAGTTGCTGACCACGTCACCCGGCTCGATTGCCCCGGAGGCGTCCCGGCTGGGACTCGGCGGCCTCGTCTCGCGCGTGGCCGCCGTCGCGGCCAACCTGCCGCAGAGGGAGACCGGATTCGCGGTGCACCTCGTCTCCGACTTCCAGGCGAGCGCCGTGCCTGACCGTTTCAACGCACTGATCGAGGGTGGGACGATGCCGCTGACCGTCCATCCAGTCGGCCGCGCCGAGGACAACTGGGCGGTGGAGTCGGTGCGCCTGTCCGGCGACGAGGCCATCGCGCGGGTCGCGAGTCACGCGGAGGCGAGGCGCGAGGTGGAGGTCGCACTGCGTGTCGCGGACGCGGTCGTCGAC
>VXNE01000447.1 GCA_009840715.1 Gammaproteobacteria bacterium | reverse complement strand
GCGCGTCTCGCGCATCGCGACGGTGGGGATCGGCGTGGGGGTCGCGTTCCTCGGCATCCTGTTCGAGAAGCAGAACATCGCGTACCTCGTTTCGCTCACGCTGGCGATCGCGGCGTCGACCAACTTCCCGCTGCTGATGCTCTCGATGTACTGGCGCGGCTTCACGACCCGCGGGGCGATCGCCGGAGGGATCGTGGGGCTCGGCACGGCCATCGTCCTGATGGTGCTCGGGCCGGCGGTCTGGGTGGGCGTCCTGGGGAACGCGCGCCCGATCTTCCCGGAAGCCTATCCGGGCCTGTACGCCATCCTCGCCGCGTTCGGGACGATGTTCCTCGTCTCGCGCCTCGACCGCTCGCCCCAGGCCGCCCTCGATCGCGAGCGGTTCGCGGTGATGGGTGCCTGAATCAGGAAGCGTTCTCGAGGATCAAGTGCCCGAAGGCCGTGTTCGAGACGGGCACATGGTAGTGGCGGTGGACTTCCCGGACGCGCTGGTCGAGGGCGCCACGCATGACGAGCCACATGACCAGTTCGATGGCCTCCGTCCCGGCGTCCCGGATGTACTCGAGGTGCGGGATGCGGGCGAGACCCTCCGGGTCATGCACCATGCCGTCGAGGAAGCGCGCGTCGAAGTCGCGGTTGATGAGACCGGCCCGCGGCCCCTGCAACTGGTGACTCATGCCGCCGGTGCCCCACACCTGCACGTCCAGGTCTTCGTCGAACGATTCGATGGCCCGGCGGAGGGCCTTCCCGAGGGCGTAGCAGCGCTGGCCCGACGGCGGCGGATACACGATCACGTTGACGGCCAGGGGCACGACGCGCACCGGCCAGGCTTCAGGGCGGTCGAACATGACCGTCAAGGGCACCGTGAGGCCATGGTCCACGGGGACGCCGCCGACGGAAGTGAGATCGAAGCCGTCCTCGATGGCGGACTGCCGGATATGCCAGGCGAGGTCGGGCGCGCCGCGGACGTTCGGCACCGGCCGCCGACCCCACCCCTCGTCGGCGATCTCGAACTCCTCGCCGCAGGCGATGGCGAACGTCGGCACCAGGTTCAGGTCGAAGGCCGTCGCGTGGTCGTTGTAGACCAGGACCACGACGTCCGGACAGCGCTCCGCGATCCATTGCCGGGAGAACTCGAAACCGGCGAACAGGGGTCTCCAGTAGTCCTCCCCCGTCCGCCCCTGGTCGGAGGCGGCGCCCACGGCGGGGACGTGGGACATCGCGACGCCGGCGGCGAGCCTAGCCATCGCCGCCCCCAGACAGGTGGTCCCCCGTTGAACGCCCGCCGGAGAGCATCATCGCCCGGTACGCCTCGCGCGTCATGCCGGTCATCGCCGCGGCACCCTGCTCGAAGCTCTGTCCGTCGGTGAAGAAGAGCTTGCTCAGGTAGTACACGTTCGCCCCGAGTTGGAGCAGGGTGTTGTAGTCCCGGCGCAGGAAGGCCTGCTTCTGGGCCTCGGTCATGGGCCACTCGTCGAGGTAGGCGGCCTCGTCGGCCAGGAAGCGCTCGCGGTTCTCCGGGCGCATCAGCGACATGCAGAACTGGTTGGCGTGAAAGCCGCGCCGCGCCATGTCCGAATCGAACACGATCGTGCCGGGAATGTCGCCGTACGGCTTGTCGAGCGCCATGGATTTCCTCAATCGGGACGGTCGGCGTCTCCGGGAACCCGCCCATCTTCGTTTCCATTTTCATCCCAGAGCCGCCGAAAAGCGAGCCGCACGGACTCCACGTGCGCCTTCATCTGGACTTCCGTGAAGGCCCGGTCGCCGCTCTCGAGGGCGGCAATGATCTGCCCGTGCTCCACGACGCTGCTGGGGTTGTGCGCGTCCGGAATCTGGCCGAACTTGAGATAGAGGTTGTGGGGGAAGCGGATCACGCGCATGAGCAGTTCGCGGACCTTCTCGCTCGCCGAGTGGGCGTGGATGAGGTCATGGAACTCTGCGTTCAGCTCGAGGAACGTCCGGTTGTCGGCCGGCGCCCGCGTCCGGGCCATCGCCGCGTTCAGTTCCTTGAGCCGCGCGATCGCCTCGTCACCCATGCGACCCGCCGCGAGGCCCGCACTATACGGTTCGAGGAACGACAGCAGGTCGAAGATCTCCTCGAACTGGGCCTCGTTCACGTCGGCGACGTAACTGCGCCGGTTCGCCCGAATCTCGATCAGCCCCTGGTCCGCGAGCAGCCGCAGGGCTTGGCGCACCGGCGTGCGGCTGACCGAGAACTGCCCGGCCAGATACTCCTCCGTGAGCTGCTGGCCGGGGCGCAGGCGTCCGGTGAAGATGGCGTTGCGGATGCGCTCGTAGGCGCGCCCGTGCGCCGTGCCCGCGCCGTCAGGCCTGCCGGGCATTGTTGTACCCTCGCGCGCAGGTCCGCGGCAGAGCCGCGCGAAACTGGGGTGCTTCTTCGTGAAAATCGGGTTCTTCGGCTTCAACAACGGTCCGCTGGCGGATCCGGACGCCATGGCCGCCGTACTGCGGGCGCTGGAGGCGTGCGGTTTCGAGTCCGCCTGGACCGGCGAGCATGTCGTGCTGATCGACCCGCAGGAACCGCCGTCGCCCGTGCCCCCGGACTTCCCCATGCTCGACACCGTCGCCGCGCTGGCCTTCGCCGCCGGCGTCACGAGCCGCATCCGCCTCGCGTCCGGCATCATCCTGCTCGCGCAGCGCAATCCGGTGGTGTTGGCCAAGGAACTGTCCGGCATCGACCGGCTGTCTCGGGGCCGCCTGATCTTCGGGGTCGGGGTCGGCTACGTGGAACGCGAGTTCGAGACGATCGGCGTGCCGTACGCGGAACGCGGCGCCAGGGTCACCGAGCACATCGAAACGATCCGGACCCTCTGGACCGAGGAGCAACCCCGTTTCGACGGCCGCTTCACGCGCATCGCAGGCGTCCAGCAGAAGCCGATGCCGGTGCAGCAACCGCATCCGCCCATCGTCATCGGCGGCATGTCGGACGCCGCTTACCGGCGCGCCGTGCGCCAGGGCAACGGCTGGTACGGCTTCGCCCAGGGCGTCGACGCGGCCGCCGCGTCCGTGCGGGGACTCGAACGCGCCGCCCGGCACGAAGACCGTCCCGCCTCGCTCGGCGAACTGGAGATCACCGTGACGCCCGACCGCCCCGTCGACCGCGATCTCGCGAAGCGTTACGAGGACCTCGGCGTGTCCCGCCTCGTCCTGCTGCCGGGACGCCTGACGGGAGAAGAAGGCGCAGGAGCCGTGCGTTTCGTCGAGGAGACCGCGGCGACACTGGGCCTGTGACGGCCTAGGGCCGGTCCTACCCCGGCCGACGTCAGCCACCGGACACCCGTACGTCCCCGGAGTCCGCGGGAACCTCCCGCGTCAGGCGCGAGAGCACCACGATCCCGGCCGCGGCGACGAGGGGCGCGATTGCGCCCACGAGGAAGAAGGTCCTGGGACCGCCCGCGAGCACCAGCCCGCCCAGTAGCGGCGCCGCGATGGAGCCGGCGCGACCCACCGAAAGCGCCCAGCCCACGCCGGTTGACCGTGCGCGCGTGGGGTAAAGCGAGGCGGTCAGCGGCCCGAGGCAGAGCGACGCCCCCAGCGACGCGGCCCCCGCAGCGAAGGCCAGGACGGGCAGCACCGTCGGCGCGCCCGCCGCGAAACCCAGGGCTCCGATGCATACCGACGCCGCCGGATAGACCACCGTCAACACGCGCTGCGCGCTCGTGCGGTCGCTGATCCAGCCGAGCGCCGGTCCGGAGAGCGCGCCGCCGAGGTTGAAGATCGCGAGCACGAACAGCGCGGTCGCGAGCGCCAGTCCCGCCTGGGTGAGCACCGTCGGCAGCCAGAGCAGGTAGAAGATCTGGAACTGGTTCGCCACGAACACCAGCCAGATCACCAGCGTGAGGGCGGTCTGCCGGTCGCCGAACAGCTCCCGCAGGGAACTCCCGGCGTGGGTCTGCTCCGCGATGAAGAAGGTGGCCTCGCCCGTGTCGACGTCGGGCCGCAGCCGCGCCGCGAGGCGCCGCACGCGCTCCGCGTCGCGCCCCCTGCTCACCAGGAAACGCATCGATTCAGGCAGCAGGAGCACGAGGAGCACCGCGACCGCCGCCGTCGCCAGGCCCCCGGCCACGAACACGCCCTGCCACCCGTACAGCTCGATGACCGTGGGTCCGACGAATCCGCCCACGGTGGTCCCGAGCGGCGCGCCGGCGTACATGAGCGTGACGAAGGTGTTGCGGCGGTGCGCCGGCATGTACTCGGCTGTCAGCGCGATGGCGACCGGAATGGAGCCTCCGGCTCCGAAACCGGTCAGGAAGCGGTACACGAACAGTTCGTTGACCGTTTCAGCGAGAGCCGTCAGCACCATGAACACCGCGCAGACGGCGACCATCGCGATCAGCGTCCGGCGGCGGCCGATGGCGTCCCCGAGGGACCCGGCGATGGCCGAGCCGAAGAGGACTCCGACCAGCGCCGCCGAGAGCACGCCCGAGAACGCCTCCGGGGCCAGTCCCCATTCCTCCGACACACTCGGCACCACCATGCCCATCGCCGCGAGGTCGATGCCGTCGATGAGGGTGACGGCCGCGCCCAACGCCGCCACGAGCCAGTGCAGCCCCCGAATGCGCCCGCCATCGACGAACGCGCCGATGTCCACGCGGCCGGGCGCGCCCCGCACGACCTCAGTCACTGGTGCGCATCGGGTTCGCGGCGCTCAACCCGCCGTCCACCGGCAGGGCCACGCCGGTGACGTAGCTCGCCCGGTCGCTCGCGAGGAACGCGATGGCCTCGGCCACCTCGCGCGGCTGTCCGGCCCGCCGGACGGGCACGCCGCGCGCGTTCGCCGCGCGCTGTTCGGCGTCGAAGGCGTCGTACATCGGCGTTTCGATCGTCCCGGGGAGCACCGCGTTGCAGCTGATGGAGAGTCCCTGGGTCGCGCACCAGGTCGCGACGGTCTTGGTGAACTGGATGACTGCGGCCTTGCCCGCGCCGTGCGAGACCGCCCGCGGGGAAGCGAAC
>VXNE01000418.1 GCA_009840715.1 Gammaproteobacteria bacterium | reverse complement strand
TGTCGGGCGCCGGCGACGCATACCGCCTGGGGGGGGCCTCCGCGGCGGATGGCGCCGCGGCGGTCCAGGCGGACTTCGACAACCTGGCGGCGTTGGCCGCGGATCCGAACTGCTTCTCGCACAACGCGAGCTTCCCGAACGGTTTCACGCCGCGGTTCGGCGGCGAGGTGGCCGACTACAGCATTACGGCGGGGGTCAAGGGCGAACTCGACTCGGGCCTGCGCTACGACCTCAGCGTGTATTCGGGTGAGAACGAGCAGGACTTCTTCATCTTCAACACGGTCAACTCCGCACGCGGGCCTGCGCAACCGGACGGCGCCTTTTTCGACCCGGGCGTCTACACGCAGAGCGAGCGGAGCGTACAGGCGGACTTCGGTTACCTGGTGCAGGACATGTTCGCAAGGCCCGTGCACGTCGCCTTCGGAGCGGAGTGGCGCGAGGAGACCTTCGAGATCCAGGCGGCCGACCCGTTCGCCATCGGGTCCGGCAACTCCAAGACCTGCGGCGAGCGGCTCGACGCTTTGCAGAATGGCATGACCCCGGCGCGCGCCGAGCCCTGCACGACCGAGGAGCTGCTCAATCTCGCCGGGTTCACCCCGGCCTCGAACGGGTTCTCCGGCTTCTCGCCGCAAGTGGCCGGCGAATGGGACCGCTACAACACGTCGGTCTACGTGGATGTCGAGACGGACCTGTCGGACCGGCTGAGCGTGGGCGGGGCGATTCGCTTCGAGGACTACGAGGACTTCGGCACCACGACCAACGGGAAGTTGGCCGGCCGTCTGCAACTGTCGGATGAACTCGGGCTGCGCGGCACGGTCCAGACCGGATTCCGCGCGCCGACCCCGGGCCAGGCGAACGTCAGCAACGTCAGCACCGTGTACAACCCTTCGCTAAGGGACCTGGTCGAACAGGGCCTCACCCCGCCGACCGACCCGGTGGCGATGTTCTACGGCGGGCAACCGCTCGAGCCGGAGGACTCCACCAGCTTCACGGTCGGAATCGACTGGCGCCCGGATTGGGGGCTCGTGCTGACGCTCGACGCGTTCCGCATCGAGGTGGACGACCGGCTCGCCCCTTCCAGGGAGTTCAGCCTCTCCGAGGCGGACGTGAACCAGCTGGATAGCCAGGGCGTTTCCGGTGTCACCGAGGGCAGCAGCCTGACCTACTACACGAACTCGTGGGAGACGGAAACGAGCGGTCTCGAGATGGTGGCCTCCTGGTCGATGGATATCGGACTTCCCGGGGGCGACACGGACTTCACCGTCGCCGGAAGCATCATCAACACCGAAGTGGCCGGCTTCGACGCGGGTACGCTGGACGCGCGGCGCGTGTTCAACATCGAGAACATGCTGCCGCAGGAACGCGCCGTGGTCACGGCCAACCACTTCCTGGGCAACAACTGGCGCCTGACGGCGCGCGTCAGCTATTGGGGCGCCTGGGAGGTGCAGGACTCGGGCGTTCCCTCGCCGGACGACTACGGCAGCGAGGTACTCGTCGATTTCGAGGCGGCCTATCGCATGGACGGCGGCCTCATGGTGCTGCTGGGCGCTCAGAACATCTTCGACGCTACGCCGGAAGAGCACCCCAGAGGCGCCAGCGACAGCGGGCAGCGTTATCACGAACATTCACCGTTCGGATTCAACGGGGCCTACTGGTACACGCGCGTCAGCTTCGAGTTCTGACCGCGGCCGCGTAGCTTGACCGCGGCGGCGAGTCGGCCGGAATGGCCGGCTCGCCGTCACGGCATCCGGCCCCCGCGGCTCCGGTTTCCGGGACGCTTCGAGTACACTGTGGCATTGCCGTATCGGCATGCCGGGGAACGGATTTGGAAGTACCGCCAGCCCAGGGTCGCGGGGGCCGTCGCCGCGCGCGAGAGATGTCGCGAAACGCCAGACGGGCAACGATGATCCTCGCGGACCTGGTCGCGTTACCCTCGCTGCTCTGGCTGTCCATGTGGGTGGCGGGAGCGGAGGCCGAGGGGGTCGCGGTCGGGCTCGCCGCGGTCGCGGGGTTCGTCGCCCTGCTCGCCTTCGGCTGGCTCGGCCTGTACCGCACCATCGTGCGGGTCATGGACATCGGACTGGTCATGGCGGCTGTCCGCACACTGCTGCCCTGCGCCGTGTTCGTCGGCGCCGTGCTGGCCTTCACGATCGACGCGGAAGCCGCGGTCCGGACCGGGGTGGCGTTCCTCGCGCTGGGACTGGTCTGGGTGACGGGCAGCCGCTTCGCGGCCGGCAGCCTGGCGGGCGCCGCGCGTCCCCGCGGCGAGCGGGTGGTCGTCTACGGAGAGGCTTACGAGGCGGCCCGGCTAGCGGCCCTGATCCGCGGGCACGGGAGCATCGCCCCGGTCGCGTTGGTCGACGACAACCCGGACCTCGTGGGCCATTCCATCGACGGTTTCGAGGTGCACCGCTCGTCGGATCTGCCCAGGCTGATCGACACGCTGGGCGTGTCGCGCGTCCTGCTCACGATCTCGCCTGGGCGCGAGCGGCGGCGGGTGATGGAACGCTTGGCCCCGCTCCCCGTCCGCGTCCAGACGATTCCCGACGTATCCAAGCTGATCGCGGGGCAGGTCGGGCTGACGGAGGTGAGCGACGTCGACGTCGTGGACCTGCTCGATCGCGATCCCGTGCCCCCCATGCAGGACCTGCTCGAGACCTGCATACGCGACAAGAACGTACTCGTGACGGGGGCGGGAGGCTCGATCGGCGCGGCGCTGTGCCGGCAGACCCTGACGCAGAAGCCTCGCCGCCTCATCCTGCTCGACCTGTCGGAAGCGGCGCTGTACAACATCGACAAGGAGATGCGCGCCGTGGTCGCCCGGGAGGGGCTGCCGGACGACCTCGTCGTCCCCCTCATCGGCTCCGTCCTCAACCGGGCCCGGCTCCGCGACGTCCTGAAGTCGTATCGCGTGCACACCGTGTACCACGCCGCGGCGTACAAGCACGTGCCCCTGGTCGAGTACAACATGATCGAAGGCGTCCAGAACAACGTCTTCGGCACGCTCTACACGGCGGAGGAGTGCCTGCGCTCCGGCGTCGAGAACATGGTCCTCGTGTCGACCGACAAGGCGGTGAACCCCAACAGCATCATGGGCGCCACCAAGCGCCTGGCCGAACTCGTGCTGCAGGGGCTGCAGCAGCGGGGGGGCGGCACGAAGCTGTCCATCGTCCGGTTCGGCAACGTGCTCGGCGCGTCGGGCTCGATCGTACCGCTGTTCCTGGAGCAGATCCGGGGCGGCGGACCCGTCACCATCACGCATCCGGAGGTGACGCGCTACTTCATGACCATCGACGAGGCGGTGTCGCTCGTTATCCAGGCGGGTTCCATGGCGCACGGCGGCGACGTGTTCGCCCTCGACATGGGCAAGCCCGTCCGGGTGAAGGACCTCGCGGAGAAGATCGTCGCCCTGATGGGCCTCACGGTGCGTGACGACGACAACCCGGGCGGCGATGTCGAGGTCAGCTACATCGGCCTGCGGCCCGCGGAGAAGCTCTACGAGGAGCTGGCCATCGGCAGGAACGTCACGGGTACGCGGCATCCGATGATCCTGCGCGCCCGGGAGGAGTTCATCCCGTGGCCGCAACTCAACGCCATTCTCGAGCGGATCGGTCAGGCCGGAGCAGATTTTGACTGCGAGCGCACGCGCCGCCTCCTCGAGCTGGTGGTCGACTACGAACCGATCGAGGACGTGGAGGACCTGGTGTGGCAGGAAGCCCGGCGCCGCGGCCAGGCGGCGTCCCTGAGTGGCTCCAACGTCACGGAGTTGCCGCGCGGCGCGGAGTTGCGGCAAGGCGACTGAGCGGGGCCGTCAGCTTTCGACGAACGTCCCGTGCAGGGCCAGCGGCAAGGGATAGGGCAGGGTCCCTTCCCAGAGCGGCCCCTCCGCGAGACGGCGCGCATCGAACACGCGAAGTCCCGCTTCCTGGCGCCTCACGTCGAGGAACGGACCGAGCAGCCAGCCATCACCCTCGGTAGATCCACTGGGCACGAACACGTGCTCCTCGGGAATCTGGCCTGACGGGTAGGGCCACTGATCCCTGACGCCGCCGTCGGGGTCGAGACGCGCGATGCGTTGCAGGACCCACGCCTCCGGGGCGTTCGGCCGCGCGGCGTCGGCGGCATCGGGACCGTGGAGTGCGAAGACCTTGCGGTGACGCTGCCCCACGCGACGCGGGTCGATACGGGGGAACTCCGTGACGCCGCGAGCCGCGTCGTCGATGCGCGCGGCCCCGTCCGGTCGAAGCACGATCCGCCGGTAGCGCGGATGCGCGGACGGAAAGCGCCACTCGCCGTGCATGGGGGCGCGCAGGTCCTGGATGACGAATTGGGGATTGGGCGCCTGGCAGACGTCGAGATGGATGGTGCCGTTCCCTTCCTCCCAGCCGTTGCCGTGATGGAAGTGAAAGCCGGCGGGTAGTTCGTACCGCGCCACGGGCTCCAGAGTGTCCTTGTCGAAGACGATCGCGCGCGTCCCGAGTTCGGGCCGCCAGGCATGGGCGTCCAGGAAGCTCGCGTGGCCCGACGCGAAGCGGTCCCGCTCGACCACGAAGGGCGGGAGCACGGCGACCAGGTGGCGCGCGGTGACGACGAAGTCGTGCACCATGCCGAGCGGGTCGACCGGCAGATGGCCGAACCCGGCCAAGCGCCCCGTGGAGTCGATCCGGTACAGGAGGAGCATGGGCCGCGGGTTGATCGCCACGCCGATGTTCCACACCGTCCCGTCGGGTTCCCGCTTGGGATGCGCTCCGAAGGGCAGGCCGCTCAAGTCGTCGCGCCAGCGGACGAAGCCGCGCGCCGCTAGGGTCGCGGGATCGACGTCGAGCGCGGAGCCGCCCTCCCAGAGGGCGAGCACGCGGTCCCCGTGGGCAAGCACGGACGTGTTGGCGGCATTCATGTCGTCCGGGCCCAGGATGGGGTCCGGGTCCGCCGGCACCGTGCCGAAGCAGGGAAAGAGGCGCCGCCCGGCCTGCTTCAGCCGCCG
>VXNE01000212.1 GCA_009840715.1 Gammaproteobacteria bacterium | reverse complement strand
GATCTACACCCACGTCGCGCGGGACCGATTGAAGCGGTTACACTCGGCGCATCACCCGCGGGGGTGACCGACCCGGAGCGCGCCCTCGGGAACGGCCGGCGCGCAGGAGACGATTCATGGTTCTGGCCCGACAGGCAGCGGTGCTCGCCGCGCTCTCCCTTGCGGTCGTCTGCGGGCGGGGCGTTTGGGCGGACTCCGCGGCGGAACTCCCAGCGGAAGAGGAAGCGGTGCGCGCGCGTCTCGCCGAGGCGCTGCCGGGCATGCCGGTCTCCGCGGTCCGCCCGTCACCGCTGCCGGGGCTCTACAGCGTGGAAATGGAGGACGGCTCTGTCCTGTACGCGGACGCCGAAGTCTCCCACGTGATCGCCGGCGACATGTACGCGCTGACGGAGGCAGGGCCGGTGAACCTCGCGGAGGTCCGGCGCCAGGAACGTCGCCGGGAGCTGCTGGCCGCGGTCGACCGGTCGGACACGATCGTGTTCGCGCCGAAGGAGACCAAGGCGGTGGTCAGCGTCTTCACGGACGTCGACTGCGGATATTGCCGCAAGCTGCACCAGGAGCGAGACGAACTCGCGGACTACGGCATCGAGATACGGTACCTCGCCTACCCGCGGGCGGGACCCGATTCCGAGACGTACGAGAACATGGTCTCGGCGTGGTGCGCCGGCGACCGTCAGCGGGCGATCACGCGGCTCAAGCAGGGCGACAAGGTACTGGCGAAGACCTGCGAGAATCCCGTCGCGGAGCAATACCGGCTAGGGGCCCTCGTCGGCGTGAGCGGCACGCCGACGCTGGTCACCCCGAGCGGGGAACTCATCCCCGGTTACATGCCGGCGGCGGACCTCGCGAAGCGGCTCGGCGTCCTGTAGCGCGGCGAGAGGTCTGCGGTGACGGCTCCGCTCCGCGTGGGACTGGCTGGCCTCGGAACGGTCGGTCGGGCCGTCGTGCACGAGTTGCTGGACAATGCCGACGCACTGGCGGCGCGTGCGGGCAGGCGCCTCGATCTCACGCGCGTCGTAAGCCGCACGCCTCGCCCGGAGGTCGATCTGGGCGGGGCCCCGTTCGACACGGATCTCGGTACATTGACGACCGGGGACGCGGTCGACGTCATCGTGGAGACCATCGCCGGCGAGGACGCGGACGCTGCGCTGGCCGCCGCCAGGGGCCTCTTCGAGGCCGCGGTCGCGGCGGGCAGGCACCTCGTCACCGCGAACAAGGCCCTGATCGCGCTGCACGGCAACACGCTGCTGCCGGCGGCGGAAAAGGCGGGCGTGCGCGTCGGCTTCGAGGCATCGGTGGCCGGGGGCATCCCGATCCTGAACGCGCTGACCCACGGGCTGGCGGCGAACCGGATCGAGTGGCTCGCCGGCATCGTCAACGGCACCTCGAACTACATCCTCACCGCCATGACCGAGCGGCAGGGCGACTTCGACACGGCACTGGCCGAGGCGCAGCGCAAGGGCTACGCGGAAGCCGATCCTTCCTTCGATATCGAGGGCACCGATGCCGCGTACAAGCTCGCGATCCTGGCCGGCCTCGCGTTCGATGTCCCCTTCGACTTCGAGTCCGTCCACACCGAGGGCATCTCGACGGTGGACGTCGAGGACATCGAGTACGCCCGCGAGCTGGGTTATCGCATCAAGCACCTCGGCATCGCCAGCTTTTCCGAAGCCGGCGTCCGGGCGCGGGTGCACCCGTGCCTCGTGCCCGAGAACGCGCTGATCGCGAAGGTGGACGGCGTCATGAACGCCGTGCAGGTGAGCGGGCACGCCGTGGGGTCCACGCTCTACCTCGGCCCTGGCGCCGGCGGGGCGCCCACCGCCTCGGCGATCGTCGCCGATCTCGTCGACATCGCCCGGCAGGAGCGGCCTGGCCACCGGGAACTCCGCGCCGTTCGAGGCGGCGGAGCCCCGATGGACGCGCTGCGCTCGGCCCACTACCTCAAGATCCCCGCGGTCGACGAGCCGGGCGTGTTCGCCCACGTCGCCGAGGCATTGAGCCGGGAGGGCATCTCGATCGAGGGCGCGATCCAGCGCGCGCGGGCGATCCGTTCGGGGGAGGGAGCGCAGTGGGTGCCTATCGTGATCCTGACGAACGTCGTGGCCGAGGCTGAGGTCCGGCGGGCGACCGAAGCCATCGAGGCGCTCGATGGCGTGAGCGGGGCGATCCGGCGCATCCGCGTCGCCGATTTCGGCGGGGCTGCCTGATCGAAGTCGAGCGCAGATCCGTGGGGGAGGTCGCCCCCGAACTGGCGGCCCGCTATCCCCGTTTCTTTGCGGATGCCCTCGCGGCGCGCGGTATCGACTCCGCCGACGCGCTGGACCTCTCCCTGTCCGGGCTGCTGAGTCCCCGCTCCCTGCGCGGCGTCGACGTGGCGGCCGAGCGCCTCGCACGAGCCGTGACCGGGGGCGAACCGGTCCTCGTGGTGGGCGACTTCGATGCGGACGGCGCGACGGGGACCGCGTTGGCGGTTTCCGTGCTCAGGGCCTTCGGCGCGGAAAGTGTCGACTTCCTCGTCCCGAACCGGTTCGACTTCGGCTACGGGCTCTCGCCGGAACTGGCGCGCGTCGCCCTCGCGCGGGAACCGGCCGTGGTGATGACCGTGGACAACGGCATCGCGAGCGTCGAGGGAGTCCGCGTGCTCCAGGCGGCCGGCGTGGATGTCGTCGTCACGGACCATCACCTGGCGGGGGCGGAGTTGCCCCCCGCGTACGCCATCGTGAATCCCAACGCACCCGGTTGCCGGTTTCCGAGCAAGGCGCTTGCCGGGGTCGGCGTCGTCTACTACGTGCTGAGCCAGGTCCGCGCCCAACTCGAGGCCGCCGGCCACTTCAACGCGGCGGCCCCCCCGCGGCCGAACCTGGCCGCCTGGCTGGACCTGGTCGCGCTCGGGACCGTCGCGGACGTCGTGCCCCTGGACCGCAACAACCGGATCCTGGTGCACCACGGGCTGCGCCGCATCCGGGCGGGCCGCGCACGTCCGGGGATCGCGGCCCTGGCAGAGGCCGCCAAGCGGTCTACGCGGCGCATGCGCGCCGCCGACCTGGGTTTCGCGATCGGGCCGCGGCTCAATGCGGCCGGGCGCCTGGACGACATGAGCGCGGGCATCGAGTGCCTGCTGGCGGACGACCTCCGCGCGGCACGGCCCCTGGCGGCCCGCCTCGACACGCTCAATCTCGAACGCCGGGACATCGAACAGGCGATGACCGCCGAGGCGGCCGTCCTGATCGACGAAGCGGGAGCGGACGGCGAGTCGGCGGTCTGCGTCTACGAACCCGGATGGCACCAGGGGGTCATCGGAATCGTTGCGGGCCGTGTCCGGGAGCGGCTGCACCGCCCGACCATCGCCTTCGCCGATGCCGGCGAGATGGCGCCGGACGAACTGCGCGGCTCGGCCCGGTCCATCCCGAACCTGCACATCCGCGACGCGATCGCGGACGTGGCGGCGCGCTTTCCGGGGCTGGTGGTGCGCTTCGGCGGGCACGCCATGGCGGCTGGCCTGACCATCAAGCGTGTCCAGTTGGCGCGCTTCTCGAAGGCGTTTCGCGAAGCCGTCGACGCGCGCGTCTCGGCGCGCGACCTGCGGGACGTGCGGGCGACGGACGGCGACCTGCCGGGCACGGAACTCACGCTCGAGAATGCCCTGCTGGTCGCGGACCACGGACCGTGGGGCGCGGGTTTCGAGGAGCCGACGTTCCATGGCGAGTTCGAAGTCGTGCACGAGCGCGTGGTCGGCGAGCGTCATCTCAAGCTGGTCCTGAAGCGCGGCGAGCGGGTCGCCGACGCCATCGCCTTCGACCAGGAGCCCCTGGGGGCGAGGCGCGTACGTGCCCTGTACCAGCTCGGAATCAACGACTACCGCGACATGGAAACCCTGCAACTGCGCGTTGCCGACATCGAGCCGGTGCCGACCGCGAGCGCGGAGTAGAGAACGGCGATCCCGGGTTCGCGGGGCTACAATACGTGCCTTTTCCGGGCGACCCTAGCCGGGCAAGCCTATCCGGACGACCCTCATGGCCGAAATCACCTCGATACGGGAGCGCATCAAGACGCTCGGCGGACGCAGCGAAGCACTTCGGGGGTATCTTTGACTACGCCGGCCGGAAGGAGCGCCTGGAGGAGATCGATCTCACGCTGTCCGACCCGGATGCCTGGAACGACCGGGACGCGGCGGAGAGCCTTGCGCGGGAGCGGGCCGCCCTCGAGAAGTCGGTGACCGTCCTCGAAGGGCTGGCGGTTGCGTTGACGGACGCCACCGAATTGGCGGAGATGGCGGCCGCGGACGGCGACGGGGAAGCTCTCGACGACATCGACGGCGACCTGCGGGCCGTCGAGCGCGACCTCGCGGACCTCGAGTTCCGCCGCATGTTCGACGACGACGTGGACCCGTCGAACGCGTACCTCGAGATCCAGGCCGGCTCCGGGGGCACCGAGGCGCAGGACTGGGCGGAGATGCTGCTCAGGATGTACCTGCGCTGGGGCGAGAAGCGGGGGTTCGGCACCGAGGTCGTCGACGTCTCCGCGGGAGACGTGGCCGGCATCAAGGGCGCCACGGTGCTCGTCTCGGGCGACTACGCCTATGGGCGGCTGCGGACGGAGACCGGCATTCACCGGCTGGTGCGCAAGTCGCCGTTCGACGCGGGCAATCGCCGCCACACGTCCTTCGCCTCGGTGTTCGTTTCCCCGGAAGTGGACGACGACATCGAGATCGAGATCGAGCGCTCGGATGTCCGGGTGGACACGTACCGGGCGAGCGGCGCCGGCGGACAGCATGTCAACCGGACCGACTCCGCCGTGCGGCTGACGCACCTGCCGACCGGCGTGGTCGTGCAGTGCCAGAGCGAACGGTCGCAGCACCAGAACCGGGACCAGGCGTACAAGCAGTTGCGCGCGAAGCTCTTCGAACTCGAGCAGCGCAAGCGCCAGGAGGAGCGCCAGGCGGTGGAGGACAGCAAGGTCGACATCGGCTGGGGCCACCAGATCCGCTCGTACGTACTCGACCAGTCCCGGGT
>VXNE01000039.1:468-5030 GCA_009840715.1 Gammaproteobacteria bacterium | reverse complement strand
GCGGTATCGCTGGTTTTCGTGTGCAGCGTCCACACGGCCCCTCACGCGCACGAGCTGCCCCTGGGTTGCCCCCCCGTTCGGGAACAGCCCCCGGGCCGCCGCGATGGCGGGACCGGGTCGGCTGCCGGCGGCCGGCATGATGTCGGGGACGAGGGCCGGCAGGAGGTTCTCGATGTTGCGTGGGTCGTCGGTCAGCGGCGTGACGACGTGCGCGTCGCCCGCATACACCACGAGTCCCGTGAGACCCTCCTGTCGGTCCTCCAGCATCCGGGAGATACCGGCGTGCGCCCGCGCGATGCGTGACGGCGGCGTGTCGGCGGCGTACATCGACAGCGACAGGTCCAGCACGATGACCGCCGCGTCGCGATTCGTCGCGACCGGCTGCGGCAGCCGTTCGAAAGTGGGCCCGGCGAGTGCGCACACGGCGGTCCCGAACGCGGCGAACGTCAGGACGTGGAAGGCGACCCGCGCGCGCCGGCTCCCGGCGTCGCCGCCATGGAGCAGCACCGCGAGCAGTTCGGGCGCGACGACGCGGTGCCAGCCGCTCGCGCCCCTCGCCGTGCGGCGGGCCAGCAGCGGCAGGCACGCGAGCGGCAGCGCGGCGAACCACCACGGTCGCAGGAAGTGGAAGTCCGAGAGGAGTTCCATGACGGCCGCCATCATGCGGACACGGTCGCCGTGCGGGGCGCGATGCCGGGCCCGTACGCGACGCACAGACCCAGCAGCAGTGCACAGGCGAGGGACAGCGGCCAATGGTAGAGGGTGCGTATCGGACGGAGGCGCTCGGGATCCTGTTGCGCGGGTTCGAGCGCGTCGATGACGTCGTAGATCCGCGCCAGCCCCGCGGTGTCGCGGGCACGGAAGTACTGGCCGCCCGTGACGCGGGCGATCTCCCCCAGGGTCGGTTCGTCGAGGCCGAGCGAGGGATTGACGACGCGGACGCCGAGCGCACCGGAGATCTCCATCGCCTCGCTGCCGAATCCCACGGTGTGTATGCGCACCCCCTCGAGGGCCGCCATCGCGGCCGCCTCACGGGGGTCGATGTTCCCCGCGTTGTTTGACCCATCGCTCAGGAGGACCAGCAGGCGGCTGTCGGAAGGCCGCCCGTGCAGGCGTTTCACGGCGAGGGCGACGGCGTCGCCTATGGCGGTCCGGCCGCCGGCGATACCGACGGGGGCTTCGACGAGAAAGCGGCGTACGGTGGCGAGGTCGAAGGTGAGGGGCGCTTGCAGGTACGCATGCGTCCCGAAGAGGATGAGGCCCACGCGATCGCCGTCCCGCCGCTCGATGAACTCGTCGATCACGGCCTTCACGGCAGCCAGGCGGTCGGCGGGCATACCCTCGAGGGTGACGTCCTCCATCGACATGCTCCCGGAGATGTCGACGGCCAGGAGCAGGTCCCGGCCGGTCGCCGGCAGGTCGACGGCTTCGCCCGTCCACTGCGGGCGCGCCGTGGCCGCGATCGCAAGCGACCAGGCCACCCAGAGGAGCAGGAGGGGCAGGTACGCCCTGCGCCCGCGGGGTGCGTCGGTCTCGAACGGTTCGACGGTCGGGACCGCGAGCGCCGCCGGAGCCAGGAGTCGGACGGGACGCAGTCGGCGTGCCAGGAACGGCAGCGGCCAGAGGAGCGCCGCCCACGGCCAGGCAAACTCGATCATCGTGCCGGCCGCTCCGGTTTCGGAGGGGCGAGTCGGGCGAGGGTCCTGCGCACCAGTTCGGCCAGCTCGGCCGGGTCGTCGCGCAGCGTGCGGCGGAACCGCTGGTCGCCCAGCAGCCGTCCCGGCGCACCCGTGAACGCGGCGTCCCGGCAGCGCTCCCGCAGCAGCGCCAGCCACGCGTCACCGCTTGCCCGGACCGCGTCCGCGCGCTGCTCCGCGTCCACCAGGAGGTCCTTGAGCAACGCGTTCGCGGCGTCCGCGAATGCGCGCGGCCCGATCTCCCCGACCGCGCGGCGTCCCTCCAGGACGGCGAATCGGGCGCGCGCCCTGCGGTAAGGGGCCGTGCGGCCGCGGTGCTGCCAGACGCGGCGCACGGTCCAGGCGAGGACGACGACCACGACGAGCGTCACCAGCCACCAGCCGGGCGCCGGGGGCCACCAGCCGGGCGGCAGGGGCTCGTGGATGTCCCGGAGTCCGTTCACGCCGTCGATGCTTGTGTCAGGCGCATTCCGGAGCGGGAAGCGGTCTGCTCGAGAGTGCGCAGGTGTCCGTCGAATCGGGCGCGATACGCGGAGCGCAGGCCCCCGTCACCGCTGTGGAACGACTCGCGCCGCTCGCCGTCGGTCACGTGATAGCGCCCGGCCGGCGGCAGTTCGCGTTCGAGCGGGTCGTGCACGAAGTGGAGTTCCACCTCGTTGTGCCGCGCGATGCCGGCGAGTGCGTCCAGGGCGGCCCCATGCGGGTCGGGCAGCGTCGCCGACGCGCCGAGGAAGTCGCTGACGATGACGATGCGGTGGTTGACGCCGGCGATGCGCAGCAGGGGCGCGACGAGTCGCCACCAGGCGTCGCCTCCTTCGGTCGTGGCCTCGCTGGCGCCTTCGCCGGGCTCGGGGTCGGCGTCGAGGGCACGGTTCGCCTCGACCAGGGCGGCGAGCACGCGCAGCACCGCGGCCTCGCGACGCAGCGGCTTGAAGACCCGTACGCCGCTCTGGTCGAGCACCAGTCCGCCGACCCGGTCCTGGGCCGCGAGGGCCCGCCACGCCGTCGTGGCCGCGATCTCCGCCGCGAGTACCGACTTCAGGCGGCCCTGGCTGCCGAAGAACATCGACCGCGTCTGGTCCACCACGATCAGCGTGGGCCGCTCGCGCTCCTCCCGAAAGACCTTGGTGTGCGGTTTGCCCTTGCGCGCCGTCACGCGCCAGTCGATGGACCGGAGGTCGTCGCCCGGCTGGTAGGGACGTACCTCGTCGAAGTCCATCCCCCGGCCCCGGACCGGGGCGGCGCGCTCGCCGTGCCAGGGCGCAGCGGCGGTGGCGGACGGACCGCGAGCGGTGGGGATGCGCAGCCGGGCCAGGTCGTCGAGCGACACGTACGCCCCGGAGAGGATCCACGACACCGGCGCGTGGGGCCCCGAGGCTCGCCCGGGCGTCGGGAAGTGCTCCGTCGCTGCGCTGGGCGGCACGTTCAGGGGGCCGGCACGGTCTCGAGCGTGCCGGTCAGGACGGCGTCGGCGTCGATGCCGCGCGCCTGGGCGTCGAAGGTGGTGATCAGGCGGTGCCGCAGCACGTCGGGAGCGACCGCCGCCACGTCGCCCGGGGTGGCGAAGTCGCGGCCGTCGAGCCAGGCGACCGCGCGGGCGCAGCGATCGAGGGCGATGGTCCCGCGGGGGCTGGCGCCGTACTCCAGCAGCGGGTCGACCCGCGTGGCCTCAACGAGCGCGACGATGTAGCCCTCGACGGCCGGGGCGACGAAGACGTCCGCGATCGCCCGGCGGGCGGCCGCGATGTCCTGCTGGGAGAGCGGCGTGGGCGGTGGCGGGGGTTCCGGCTGGAGTTGCTCGCTCCGCGCGAGGTGCAGGATCTCGCGCTCCGAAGCCGCGTCCGGGTATCCCACCGTCACGTGCAGCAGGAAGCGATCGAGCTGGGCTTCCGGGAGCGGATACGTCCCTTCCTGCTCGATGGGGTTCTGGGTCGCCATGACGAGGAACAGGTCGGGCAGCGGGAATGTCTCGCGTCCGTAGCTGACCTGGCGTTCGGCCATCGCCTCGAGGAGCGCCGCCTGGACCTTGGCGGGGGCGCGGTTGACCTCGTCCGCGAGGAGCAGGTTGTGGAACACGGGACCCTTGCGGAAGGTGAACGTGCCGTCGTCGGTGTTGATCACCTCGGTCCCGGTCACGTCGCTCGGCAGCAGGTCGGGCGTGAACTGGATGCGGTGGAAACTGCCCTCGATCGTGCGCGCGAGTTCCCGGATGGCGCGCGTCTTGGCAAGCCCCGGAGCGCCCTCGACGAGGAGGTGCCCGTCGCACAGCAACGCCATCACCAGGCGGCGTATCAGGGTCTGCTGGCCGACGATGCGGGACTCGAGCCACGCGATGGCTGCATGGACGCGGTCGTGCAGGAGGTCGTGAACGGCTTCCATGTGCGGGGAGAGCGGCGCGGCGATGGTGTCGGATTGTAGCCGTTGCGCGAGCGGGCGGTCGCGCGGGAGCGGTCGCCGCGAACGGGATACACTCGTTGCGTGTACCGCATCCTGCGTCGCCTGCTCTTCGCCCTTCCGCCCGAAGTCGCCCACGGGCTCGCCCTGCGGACCATGCAGGTCTGGGGCGCGCTCCCGGGAGGGGGCGCGCCCGAAACGCCGTTACGCGCCATGGGGCTCTCCTTCGCCAACCGCATCGGCCTGGCGGCCGGGCTCGACAAGGACGCTATCGCCGTGCGGGGGTTCGCGCGCCTCGGTTTCGGCTTCGTGGAGGTGGGCACGGTGACACCGCGCCCACAGCCAGGCAATCCCCGGCCGCGGCTCTTTCGATCTCCCGCGGGCCGGTGTCGTATACACATCTGACGCTGCCGACGATCTTTCGCGTGTAGGTATAGGGGGTCGCCGGTTCATTTAAAAAAAAGGGTGGGG
>VXNE01000039.1:0-458 GCA_009840715.1 Gammaproteobacteria bacterium | reverse complement strand
GCCCACAGCCAGGCAATCCCCGGCCGCGGCGGTTTGGATCTCCCGCGGACGGCGCGCTCATCAACCGCATGGGCTTCAACAGCGTCGGGAGCGCGGCCGTGTCGCGGCGACTCGAGCGGCTGCGCCGCCGGCGTCCCGGCGTGCCGGTCGGCGTCAACATCGGCAAGAACCGCGACACGCCGCTGCCGCGGGCGGTGGACGACTACCTGCTCTGCCTGCGTGCCGTGCATCCCCATGCGGACTACGTCGTCGTGAACGTCTCTTCGCCGAACACGCCGGGGCTGCGGGGCCTGCAGGACGCACCGGCGGCGTCGGCGTTGCTCACGGCGGTGGCACGCGAGCGGGACGCGCTCGATGCCGCCTCGGGCCGCCGCGTGCCGCTCGCCGTGAAGGTCGCGCCGGACCTCGATGCGGCGGGTCTGCGCGAGCTCGCGGCCGTGGTGGGGGACCCCCGGGAG
>VXNE01000582.1 GCA_009840715.1 Gammaproteobacteria bacterium | reverse complement strand
TGGTCCAGCCGAGGTACACCACCGTGTTCCAGAGCAGCATGTACCAGATGTCCACTGGCGGCTCCGGCATGAAGAGCTTCCAGATGCCGAGCATCATCACGGGCACGCCAATCAGCAGATAGGGCTTGCGCCGGCCGAAGCGGGTGCGGGTATGGTCGCTGATCCAGCCCATCAGCGGATCGGTGACGAAATCGACCATGCGGGAGACGAGCAGCACCGTGCTGATGGCGGCCAGCCCCAGGCCCAATTCCCCGGCGTAGTGGGGGTGCAGGAACAGGGTCATGGGGTAGCCCAGCACTGCAATCGGGAAGCCCAGGCTGCCGTAAGCGAGCAGTGTCTTTCGACTGATGGCCGCACTCATTGCGATGGACCCGATCACGCAGTGGGGGCGGGAACATACCTCAGCGCGTGCCCGAGGCGCATTCGGGCACGTACCGCCATAGAGGGTATGATCGCCCGTCATGACCGCCCAACCTGTCCCCTACATGGACCGCACGCGCCGCTACTACGCCGCGCAGGGGTTCGAAAAAGCCTATGCTTGGGCCCACTTCGACGACACCCCGTTCGCCCGGCCCGCGAAGCCCGTCGCCGACTCGACCCTGGCGCTCATCACCACCGCCGCGCTCTACGAACGGCAGGCGAGCGATCCGCGCATGGTGGCTTCCGCGGACACGGACCCCGCGCCCGAACGGCTCTACGGCGACGATCTCTCCTGGGACAAGCGGGCGACGCACCTGGACGATCTCAACTCGTACTTCCCGATCGACCGCCTTCGGGAACTGGTCGCCGAAGAGCGACTGGGCGCCATCGCGCCGCGCTTTCACTGCGTCCCGACCGAGTACAGCCAGCGCCGCACGATGACGAGCGACGCCCCGGAGATCCTCGCGCGCTGCAGGGAGGACGGCGCCGACATCGCCCTGCTCGTCCCGTTGTGACCCGTCTGCCACCAGACCGTGAGTCTGGTCGCGCGGCGCCTCGAGGACGCCGGCATCCCGACCGTCATCCTGGGCTCGGCCCTGGACATCGTCCAGCACTGCGGCGTGCCGCGTTTCGTGTTCACGGATTTCCCGCTCGGCAATCCGTGCGGGCGCCCGTACGACACCGAGATGCAACGCGCGGTGGTGTCCAAGGGCCTGGAACTCCTCGAAGCGGCGACGGCGCCGGGGAGCGTTGTGCGCACGCCGTACCGGTGGAGCGCCGACGAGGGCTGGCGCGACCGCTACATGGAGATCGGCGAAGAGGACGTGGCCAGGCTCGCCGCGATGGGCGAGGCCCGCCGCGCCCACCGCCAGCAGCTCCGCGAACAGGGGCGCGTGCGCAGCGAGTAGCGGGCCCAGCCCGCGGGCTACACCGAAAGGAAACCCACCATGACCCGAAGACCTTGCCGTGTTCTGGCAACCGCTTGCGCCGCCGGACTCATGGCGCTGGCCGGCGCCGTCCACGCCGAACTCCCGTACGTGGCCCCGGAGGACGATGCCGAACACTTCGGCGATCCCGCGCGATTCCTGTTCTGGGAACCCGACGAGAAGGTGGCGGGATTCCGCAACATTGCCTCCATCTACCCGACGCGCAGGATCGCGGCGGGCGGACCGGTCCTGGCGCTGCCCGACTCCGAAACGCCCGTCAACGACCTGACGTACACGTTCGAGGGCGAATCCTTGAGCATCGACGACTACATGAGCCGCGGCCACGTCGTCGGCCTGATCGCCGTGCAGGACGGCAAGGTCGTGCTGGAACGCTACGCCGCCGGCAACGACGCGGCGAGTCCGTGGGTGTCCTTCTCCGTCGCCAAGTCCGTGGTGTCGATGCTGGCGGGCGCGGCGCTCCTCGACGGCTACATCGCCTCGGTGGACGAACCCGTGACCGCCTACCTGCCGCGCCTCAAGGGCTCCGCGTACGACGACGTCACGATCGAGAACCTCCTGCAGATGGCGTCCGGCGTGCAGTGGAACGAGGACTACGCGGACCCGGAGTCCGACGTGAACACGACGCCGCTCACCCTCGTCGGCATGTACGGCATGCTGTCCGGGAAGGGCCGCGTCGGCACGGCCGGAGAAGTGTTCAACTACAACACGGCGGAGACGAACCTCGTCGGCGCCCTCGTGCGCGCGGCCATCGGCAACAACCTCGCGACTTATCTCACGCACAAGGTCTGGCAGCCGTTCGGCATGGAGGCGGACGCTTACTGGATGACGCACGGCCCCGGCGGCGGGGAACTTGGCGGCTGCTGCATCAACGCGACGCTCCGCGACTACGCGCGGATCGGCCTGTTCGCACTCGCCGACGGAGTCCTTGCCGACGGCACGCGGATATTGCCCGAGGGATGGATGCAGGCGTCCACCGCAGCCTCGAAGGGCTCGGACCAGTACGGCTACCTGTGGTGGCTGTGGCCGGAGGGCCAGTATCGGGCACTCGGCATCTTCGGGCAGACCATCGCCGTCTACCCGGACCGCAACCTCGTCGTGGCGACCCATGGCGCCGCGCCGACCGCCGTGGGCGGGGAGCCTCCCCGGCATCGCGAGGCCTTTCTCGCGGCCCTGGCCGCGCATCTGGACGCCCGCGCCGCGGGGGAATGACCGGAGGACGAAGGATGATCTACGAGATTCGCAACTACCACTACGAACCGAGCGCCATGACGGCCTACCGGACCTGGGCGACTGACATCGCACTGCCTTACATCCGCGAGCACCTGGACCTGGTCGGCTTCTGGGTGAACCTCGACGAGCCTCCCGAGGTCAACGGCAAGCCGCAGGACGACCTCGGCTGCGCGACGGTCACGTGGATTCTCCGCTGGGACGACATCGAGACCCGGCACTCGGTGATGAGCCGCGTCTTCGCGAACGACGAGTGGCGCTCCATCATGGGCCGGAACCCGGGAGTCGAGAACTACCACCGGACCGAGGCCAAGTTCGCGGAGCAGTTGTAGGAGGCTCCGTCGCGGAGAGCATCGAGCCATGGGCAAGCCCGGAACGATCGCGGTCTGGATCGTGGGGATCGTCCTGGTGGCGATCCTGGCCGCCATGGTGTGGCAACACCTCCGCTACCAGGACGCCCGGCGCAACGCAGTCCACGATCTGCAGGACGCGTTCCACTCGAGCGCGGTGCTGCATGGCGTGCTGTTCCTGAAGCTCGCGCCGGACACCGACCTGTTCGACGCGATGCGCGCCCTGCGTGCGGCGACCGACGCGTTGCCCGGGGCGCGGACCGTGTATGCCGGGAAGGTGGCCATGAACGGCCTCGCCTCCAGCCAGATGGTCGAGGCGCTCGGCGAGGACGTGGACTGGGACGCCGTCGCGCTCGTGCAGTTCGACGACCGGGGGGGCTACGACCGCTGGCGCGGAGACGAGGCGGTGCGGGCGGCGATGCGCGGCTTCGAGACCACCTACACCCACGGCATGCAGCGTGCGGCACTCGCCAATCTCGGCCTCGTGCAGGCGTTCCTCTTCTCGAGGGTCATGCAGGCGGTGACGTTCCAGCCTTCCGTGCTGCCCTTCGAGCCGGCGCCCCCGGATGCCGTACAGGTGGCCACGAACGAGCAGCGCGCGACGATGCTCGAAGAGCGGGAGCTCGGCAGGGAAGCCGTATTCGTCGCCAACCTCATCAAGACCGGGACGCCCGAGGAGGCGACGGCGGACGCGCGCTACAGCGGCGCCATGATGGCGGCCATGGCGCGCGGCGGACACGGGCCGTTGCACATGGGCACGGCCGTGACGCTCGAGGGGGACGCGAGCTTCGACAGGGTCGCTTTCGTGTACTACCCGGGCGTGCAGTACTTCCACGACCTGACGGGCAGCACGTTCTTCCGGAACATCATCGGCGACAAGCGGCTCGGCGACACGCAGTCGACGGTGACCGTGCCGATCCTGCACCTGCTCTGACCTCGAGGGTCACGGCGCCGTGTCAGCCGATTTCGCCTTCCTGGTCATCGACGCGTTTGCGGTCCTGGCCATGGTGCTCATCGGCGTGCAGTACCTCTGGCTCCTGCCCGCGAACCGGAACGCCCAGCTCCTGGGACTGCTCTGCCTGGCGGCAGTCAGTCATATCGTGCTGGGCAGATTTCAGTACGGATACTGGATCTCCGAGCCGTTTCAGATAGCTCTGCCTACAGTTGCCGAGTCGGTTCTGAACGTGCTTCGGAACACGGCCCCCGGCGTGTTCCTGTTCCTGAGCCACTCGATGCTGCGGGACGGCAAGCGGCTGCCGAGAACGCTGCTTGTGCTGTTCTTCGTGCAGTTGATCCTGGAAGAGCCGATCCACCTGTTGGTGAGCCCGGGCGTCCCGGCGGAATGGCTGCTGACGGAGTTCACCCCTACCTTGTTGCAGTCGCTGTTTCTCGGATGGGGGATCTTCTGGATCGTCGCCGAGTGGCGGTCCGATCTGATCGAAGCGCGTCGTGGCGTGCGTCTCCTGTTTCTGCTGGTTTTCGGCGTAACCATGTTGATGGCCGGTTGGCTGCAACGGGTCGTCGTACCGGTGAGCGAAATCGAGAACTACTACGTGCACATGTTTCTGATCGCCGTGTACACGCTGTTGGTCTGCGTGGTGCTCGTCCGGACCTTGGCCCGCGACAGTGCGCACCTGTTGGAGATACCTGCAGCGAACCCCGGAACGGCGATGGGCGACCTGGCTTCGCGAGACGCGCAGTCCAGGCGGCCGGCTGCCCGGGGCGATGCCGAGTCACCCCGGATGGTGGAAGCGCTGCAGCGGCTGCTGAATGTCGAGCGCGTCTATCGGCGGCCGAAGATCTCGATACGATCGCTCGCGGACGAGATAGGGCTGCCCGAGTACCGGCTGCGAAGGCTCATTCACGAAGAACTGGGTTTTCGCAACTTCAACGCGTTCATGCACCACTATCGCATCCGCGAAGCCTGCGAGATGTTGTCCGATCCCGATCAGGCACGGACACCGATACTGACGATAGCGCTCACGGTCGGCTACCAGTCGATCAACACGTTTAATCGAGCATTTCGAGACATCATTAGCGAGACGCCGTCGACGTTTCTCTCCAGCACCCTGGAAAGTCCCGACTACAAA
>VXNE01000100.1 GCA_009840715.1 Gammaproteobacteria bacterium | reverse complement strand
CGACGAACGCCCGCGACTCGGTGTCCTGGGTGTTGATGAAGTCCAGGAAGGGAATAGCGGCGGGTCCACCCGCGAGGCGCTCGCCGTAGAGGAAGTTCACGTTGGGATCGGCCAGTCCGCCCGGCGGAAAGCCGAAGGCCCCTTCGAGGATCGGCTGCAGGATCGGCAGATCGAACTCGAACATGGCGATGGTGTCCTGGTCGAAGTAGTAGGCGCCGACGATCCACTCCAGGTTGTCCCCCAGCGTCCCGAGCAGGTTGAACTCCTGGCTGAACATCTCGCTTTCCTGGTTCTGAATCGTGTGGATGAAGCTGATGTCCGTTGCGTCGTTGTCGAAGAAGCCGTCATTGACGGTCTCGCGACGCGCCGTAATCGACCTGAGCGTCACGTCGCCGATGTCCCAGTTGACGGTAGCGCTCAGGCCGTTCCACTCACGACTGTAGTCCGTCGGAACGTTGTGCCGTGGCCTGTTGGGGATGTCGCCGGGATTCCCGCCGAAAAACACCGGATTGAGGCCGGAACCGGGAACGACTTCGGCGTAAATCCATATGGGGTTGTCGTGGTTTTCCTCCGACCAGTCGCCGCGCAGGATCAACTCGAACGTTTCGGAAGGGGTAAACACGACAGACAACGCGGCGGAGAAGATGTCACGATCCTCCAGGTCGTCCCCGTTGAACCCGTTCTCGCGATAGCCGTCGGCGGTGTCTTTCACCAGCGAGACGCGTGCGGCGAGCACGCCCTCGATCAGCGACCCTCCGCCGGAAACGGACGCCCTCATGCGGTCATAGTCTCCGAACAGCAGCGACGCGCTGAACTCGGGCTCTTCGCCCGGGAGCCTGGTGATCACGTTGACGTTGCCGCCCGTGCTGTTGCGGCCGTACAGGGTCCCCTGTGGCCCCCTCAGCACCTCGACGCGCTCCACGTTCTCGAACGTCGCCGCCTGCTCGCTGGTCGTGCCCATGTAAACGCCATCGACGAACATCGCGACGCCGGGCTCGGTCATGATGGTATTGACGTCGGTGCCGATACCCCGCATGTAGATCTGAGCCTGGCCGTTGGCCGAGTTGTACACCATGCTGGGCACGATGGCCGTGACCTTTCGCAGATCGTTGATGTTCCGATCTTCAACGATGTCGGTGGTCAACGCGGTGATCGCCACAGGCGTCTCCTGCAGCGTGCTCTCACGTTTCTCGGCGGTGACGAGGATCTCTTCGATAAGCTGCTCCTCGGCCACTGCCGCGCTGGTCAGTCCACACAGTCCGACCACCAACCACGGCAAGGCGCGGATCCGCGTGCGGCGCGACTCGAAATGAACGGTCATTCATCCCTCTCCATCGAAGTTCGCAAAGCACGGAGTCTCCTGCATGGCACGGCGTAATGCAACGCGACCGTGCCCGCGCGTCAACGCAAAATGACAGGAGGGCCTCGGACCGGCCGGCAGCCGCCCGCGCGGAGTGGCGGATCCGTCAGTCGCGCGGGTCCCGCTCCCCCGCTCCGACGGGATCGATGCCGTAGGTGTGGTCGGAGACGATCATGCCGTCGTCGTCGAAGGTCAGGACCACCGCCGCCGTCGCGACCGCCCGGCCCTCGTCCCAGATGGAGTTCATCTCGAGCGCCACGGTGTCGCCGCTCGCCACCATCTTCGTGACCTCCATGCGGCGCGTGGCGTCGGCGTCCACCCCCTGCTGCTCGATGAGGCGCAGTCCGCGCGGCCGTCGAACGTGCGGGCCCGCAGCATGTCCGTGACTTCGCAGTCCTCCGCGTAGCACTCGTCCACCATGCGCATCACGTCGTGGTTCCACGTCCACTCCCAGTGGCGCGTGCGTTCGAGGTTGCGCTCTTCTCTGGCACCCATGCCGCTTCTCCCTCCGTTAGCCGCGGACCCGTCAGTCGCGCGGGTCCCGCTCCGCCGCCCCCACGGGATCGACGCTGTAGCTGTGGTCGGAGACGATCATGCCGTCGTCGTCGAAGGTCAGGAACGCCGCCCCGGCCACGGGCGCCCGGCCCTCGTCCCACTGGAGGTCGACCTCGAGCGCCACGGTGTCGCCGCTCGCCACCATCTTCGTGACCGTCATGCGGCGCGAGGCGTCCACGTCCATCATCTGCTCCTCGATGAGCCGCAGTTCCGCGCGCCCGTGGAACGTGCGGGCCAGCAGCATGTCCGAGACCTCGCAGTCCTCCGCGTAGCACTCGTCCACCATGCGCATGACGTCGTTGTTCCACGTCCACTCCCAGTGACGCGCACGCTCCAGGTTGCGTGCTTCTCTCGCACCCATGCCGCGTCTCCTTCCGTCAAACTTGTGAGGCGGGCGAACAGGCTACCCCTGGAGCGCGTGCTCCAGGGGTGGCCGTAGATGCTACGCAGCGTCGGCCGCACACGGTCGGTGGGCGGCCGGTGGCGCTATCCGCCGGCGGCAAGCCCGAGCGTCGTCTCGGCGATCTCCCGGTTGCGCAGCAGTTGGCCCGGCGTCGCGCCGGTGGCCTCGCCGTCCTCGAAGGTCACTTCTCCGTTGACGAGGATCCAGCGGTAGCCTTCGGCCTTCTGCACCCGGCGCCACTCACCCGCGGGGTAGTCCTGCACCACCTCGTGACCGCCCTCCGGGACGATCTTGAGGTTCTCGAGGTCGTACACCACGATGTCCGCCGGGGCGCCGGCCCGCAGGTACCCCCTGTCGAGGAACCCGGCCGCCTGCGCGGGCAGGTAGGACAGGTGGTAGTGCGCCTCCTCGAGGGACAGGGTCTGCGACTCCCGCACCAGCCAGATCAGGAGGTCCGTCGTGTAGCTGCCCGCGCTGAAGAACTTCGTGTGGGCGCCGCCGTCGGACACTCCGGCCATCATGTAGGGATCCGAGATCATCTCGGAGACGGCCTTCGGGTTCGTCAGGCTCGGGCCCGCGCTGTCGGTCTTGAAGAGCGGCTTGAGGTCCCCCGCCACCGCGATGTCGAGGATCGCGTCGACCACGTGCTTGCCCTCG
The DNA here is from genome assembly GCA_009840715.1 of Gammaproteobacteria bacterium. Classification (GTDB taxonomy): domain Bacteria; phylum Pseudomonadota; class Gammaproteobacteria; order Pseudomonadales; family Azotimanducaceae; genus VXNE01. The sequence continues at coordinate 2,067 of VXNE01000100.1, read as the reverse complement.
GTCTCGGCGATCTCACCGATGGTGCGGCCGACGTATCCCGCGAGATTCCCTTCCGCTTCCTTGACGGTGATGGTCTCGAGCGCGCCGCCCGTGCCGACGGTCATGAAGTTCGGATAGTCGTCCTTCATCGCCCGGCGGATCGCCGGGTCGGAGAGCTTGGCGAGCTTCTCCTCGTGGGTGCCCTGGGTCGCGTGGTTCCACGGCGGGCTGAAGTCGTAGAGGTTCCAGTCCTCGAACGTGTACTCGAACCAGATGCGGCCCGTGGCGCCCTGCCCGTAGATGCGCAGCCCCCGCGCGTTGCAGTCGTGCAGCCACTCGATCGACTTCTTGTGCGAGTCCGGATACGCGTCCACCACGGCGATGGCGTTGTGCAGCACCGGGCGCTGCGATCGTTCCGCCAGCGTCTCGAGGAACTGCTTGTCCTTCGCGATCTCCTCGGGGCTGGCCGTGACCGGGTTGCCGGCCTGGGCCTGGGTGATCTGGATGAAGCCCTCGTCCCGTTCGCAGAGCACGTCGGCCAGGGCAAGCACGTCCTCGTCGGCCATGCAGTCCGTCGGCATGGGCGTGCCGTCGTGGTCCGCCTGCAGCGAGTTGGCGCCGAGGCGCTGCACCGAGAAGCCGCACGCTCCGGCGTCCATCGCCTCGTGCAGCAGGCGCTGCATCTCGCGCTGCTCCGCCGGGGTGGCGGGGCGGCTCTTGGCGGCTTCCATGCCCATGACGTACACCATGAGCGGCGAGACCGGCACGTAGCTCACGCAGTTCACGCCCTTCGGGATGCGCTGCAGGTTGTCGAGCCACTCCGGGAAGGTCTCCCACGCCCAGGGCATGCCCGCCTTCATGGTGTTGAAGGGGATCTGCTCGGTACGGGTCATCATCAGGAGCGCCCGGTCGCGGTCCTGCGGCTTCACCGGTGCGAAGCCGAAACCGCAGTTGCCGAGCACGAGCGAAGTGACGCCGTGCCAGCCGGACACGGTGCAGTAGGGGTCCCAGTGGATCTGCGCGTCGTAGTGTGTATGCAGGTCCACGAATCCCGGGGCCACCACCAGGCCCGTCGCGTCCAGTTCCTTCGCCCCCTCGCCGGGGCCGATACGGCCGATCTTCGCGACCTTCCCGTCGGTGATGCCGACGTCGGCGCGGAGCCTCGGCAGGCGCGTGCCGTCCACCACGGTGCCGCCTCGGATTACGAGATCGTATGTCATCGCGCGGGTCCTCCCCCCGGTTCTATCGCTGTTCGAGTTTGCGCCTTGTCAAGTTGGCATGTCAACGCAAAACGGTGCCGGCTGGTACGAAAAAGGGGAAGTGGCGCTGTACATTCGGGTCGGAATCGGCTTCCATGAAGGGTGGTTCCGTTGGGGGGCGTTCCAGGGACGTGCCAGTAAGTCTCGACGACATCGACCGCGCGCTGATCGAGCACCTGCGCACCGACGGCCGCATGCCCAACAAGCGGCTCGCGAAGCACCTCTCCATCTCCGAGGCGACCGTGGCCAACCGCATCCGGCGGCTGCAGGAGGAGTCGGTCCTGCGCGTGCTGCTGCGGCGCGATCTCTACAGCAAGGGCTTCGACCTGCAGTGTTTCGCGGAGGTCTCGGTCGTGGGGCGGTCGGTGGAGCGGGTGGCTTCGGACCTCGTGGAGATCGAGCGGGCCACGAGCGTCAACCTGCTCCTCGGTACGCCCGAGATCATGCTGGTGTTCAACGCCGTGGACCGGGAAGACCTGCTGGGGGTGCTCGAGAACGAGATCGCCGCGGTGGAAGGAGTGGCGCGGGTGGAACTGCACACCGCCATTGACATCCGCAAGTACAAGACGGGCTACGCGCGGCTGGTCTACCAGTCATGAAAATCGACGGCACCGACGAGGCCATCATGGCCGTCCTGCAGCGGGACGGGCGGCTCAGCAACCGGGAGGTCGCGCGCCGCCTCGAGATCTCCGAGGGCCAGGTGCGACAACGCCTGCGCAAGCTGTTCAACGGGGGCGCGATCCGTTTCGACGCCGTCACCGACGGGAGGGCGATGGGCATCAACTTCGTCGCGTTCGTCAAGGTGTCGGTCGAGCCGACGGCACTCGCG
>VXNE01000347.1 GCA_009840715.1 Gammaproteobacteria bacterium | reverse complement strand
TGCGCGCGCAGGCCGGTCACCTCGCGCCAGCGAGGTCGGAGCGTGCGGAGAACCCGCCAGGGTTGACCGGTCGAGCACGTGCGGCACGCTGGCAGGGCGCCGACGATGGCCGGATACGGCGCCCCGGCGAGGTTGTGCGTCGTGATCGGGAGACCCCCGCGAACGCCCTGCAACGACTTCAGCAAGTGCTAAACGCGCGGCGATTGACCGGTCCTTCCCGGAGCCGGTAGCGTCGCGTCGCGGCGGGGAAACGTGCCTCCGCGCGACGCGCGATGTGGCTGGAACCCGGCGACTACGGAGACACGTACATGGCGGCGCGATCGCGCCCTCTGCCGCTCACCGACGTATCGGGCGGCAGGCAGTCAGGCTGACCGATGCGGCAGCTCAACTGGGATCTCAAGCAGCTCGAGCGGGAGGCGAAGGACGGCTCGCGCGGCAAGCGGCGTGACCGCTCGTACTCGTTGGCACTGTCGGCGAACACCCTGCACGACCTGGGCTTCAAGGGGCTGCGCGCCCGCGGGCTGAAGGAGAAGCACGTCGCCGCCCTGGTCGGCGAGTGGAACCGCCAGGGGCTCTCCACGGGCACGATGGCGAACCGCATGGCACACCTGCGCTGGTGGGCGCAGAAGGTCGGCAAGCCCGGGGTGGTGCGCCCGTCCAACGCCTCCTACGGGATCGTCAAGGACTCGGGGGTCGCGCGCGAGGACAGGAGCCAGCCGCTCGACCCGGAGAAGCTGGCGAAGGTCACCGACGAACACGTGCGCATGTCGCTGCGCCTGCAGGACGCGTTCGGATTGCGGCGCGAGGAGGCGATGAAATTCCAGCCGCGCTACGCGGACCGGGGCCATCGCATCGTGCTGAAGGCGTCGTGGTGCAAGGGTGGCCGGACGCGCTGGATCCCGGTGCTGACGGACGCCCAGAGGAAGGTGCTCGACGAGGCGCGGCGGCTGGTGGGCAGCGGCTCCCTGATCCCGGAGGAGCGCAACTACCGGCGTCAACTAAGGATCTACGAGCGCCAGGTCGCGGAGGCCGGCATGGCGCGCATGCACTCGCTGCGGCACGGCTACGCCATCCGCCGCTATGAGCACCTGACGGGGTGGAAGGCGCCCGTGCGGGGTGGCCCGTCTCGGCGCGACCTGGAGGACGAACACCAGAAGGATGCGGACCAGCGGGCACGGCTGATGATCTCCCGCGAACTGGGGCACGGCCGGCCGGCCGTAACGGCCCAATACGTGGGTTAGCGCGCCGTGCGAACCTCCGGCGCGCCATGGGAGCCTCCGACGGCCCGGAGGGCGGAAGCGCGAGGGACCGTCACCCGTACGGGGCGAGACTCGCGTGCGAGGCTCGGTCGCCGCAGGCGATAGGGCCCGGCCCGGCTTGCCGGGCGCGCCCTCCCCGGATCCTCCATCGACGGCATCATCCGTGCTTGGTCCGGCATCGCCTGACGGCCCGCGCCAACCGGATTCGCGGCGGGAACTGGTTGACCAGGGCACACTCCGTCGGGGGCACGGTCGCGTCCCGCTCGCGCCGGCTCCCATTCAGGCATCGTAGGTGGTTTCGTCCTCCGTCGCCGGTACGGCCGACGCTTGTCGCCGGTCAGGATCCTTGAGGTCTCGGGTTACACTCCGCGCGTCGATCCGCGCGGCATCCAGTCCTTTGCGCACTCGGCAGCCGGAGCGGGCACAGCACTAGAGATGCGTGCGCCGCCCTCACGCGACACTCTCCGCGTGGCAGCCCGCCCCGGTCGTTCAAACGGCAAACTGGCCGAGAGACGCGGAGGACGATCATGAGCCGACTGGCAGGCGTGGCGGTTGCCATGGCGGTGGGACTGGCGGCTGCCGACACGTTCGAGCTTCCGCGAAGCTCCGGGACAATGCCGGTGGGCGCGACCGTCGAGTGCATCGGTGACGGTGACACGGGCATGGGTTGCGCCGTGTCCCTTCACTGCGGGCCCGCTTCGGAGTGGGAGAGCGGAGTCGCCCCCGAGGACTTTGAGACGAGCCGCCCGAACGTCCCGGTCGGGCGGCTTGGGACGATTCCGACAATGGCGAACGGCGCGCAGATTTGCGCCGTTCACATCGAAGGAGAGGCGAACCTGACGGCGTACCGACACCATCGGTGGCGGGCGAGCCGGGACGATCCGTGGACGCAACTCTCCCGCGAGGAAATCCCGATACATCGCGCGGGGACCTCGGTGCAAACGCGGGGAATCGCACCAGTGGCCGCGCGCGATAGCGTCTTGCGGTACGCACTCAACGCCTTCGAGTACTCGACGCTCCGCGCCTACGGTGAGGAGTACTGCAATGAGCGAGGGTTCCAAGAGGACTCAAACGAGTACCGAGACTGCACGGAGCGCGAAACGGCGACATGGAACGTCTACTACTGCGACGGGGCGGATGACGCATCCTGTTCCGTGACGATGAGGGTCCATGGGAAGGGCCAAGCGATGATCATGCCGCTGAGCGATTGGGCGAAGTGTGCGACTGATTTTTGGGTCGCGGAATGGCAAGCGTACCCGCCCGACGGCCGACCTACCTATTTTCGTAGTGCGCTCAACAGCATCCTGCGGCTCCTCGACTACGACAGTCGGCGCGCCGCAAGCGGCAGCCTGCCCGGCCGGTGCGTCGAGCTGCTCAACGCATGGATCATCGAATGAGCGAGGTGGTCGGGGCTCGGCGCGAGCTTGCCGCTTGGCGATGAGGCTACGAGGTCCATGGTGGTCTCCTGTTCGGACTCGCGACGCGGAGTGCGCGGTGCCTGAACGGACGGCACGCCCGCGCAGGACGGTCACCTCGCGCCTGGGAGGTCGGAGCGCCAGCGGAGAACCCCTGGGGTCGACCGCCCGCGGACGGTTGCAATGCTGGTCGGTATCGACGGACGTACGCTGTAGTCGCCGACGCGGACCCCACCATCGAGCACCCGGAGAGGATCCGTGCCGGCGGCGACTCAGGGTGATGTCGGGCGGATCCGTAGCCGAGCATGTGGGACGGTTGGGGACTCGCCGGGGACGGAGATCCGCACCGTGGTGAACACGGACACGCCGTCTCGGGGCCAGGTAGCCCTGCTGATCGACTTCGAGAACCTCGTCAGGTCGGTGGAGACGGAGGATGTCGACTGCGAGGCGGTGTTCCGGCTGGCCGACGAATACGGCCGTGTACTGGTGGCGAATGCGTACGCCGACTGGCGCATGAAGGACGTGAACCAGTACCAGGCCGATCTCTACGGACTCGGGATCGAACTGGTGCACGTCCTGGGGCAGCGCCGCGACGCCCTGATCAAGAACGCGGTGGACGTGAAGATGGCCGTCGACGCGGTGAGCCTGATGTCCACGCTGCCGCACCTCGACGTCTACGTCATCGTGTCGGGCGACCGCGACTTCATCCATGTGCTCAAGGAGCTGCGACGCCGCGGCAAGACGGTGATCGGCGTGTCGCCGGACAAGGCGGTGAGCAGCGACTTCTCGTCGCTGTGCGACCGCTTCGTGCGTTACGAAGCGCTGACCTCGACAGTCGAGCTGGAAGGTGTGGAGAGCGTCGAGGAGGTCCGCGCCAAACTCGCCGAGATCATGGGGGAGAATCCGGAGGGGCTGAACGGAGGCGCCGTCAAAACCATGCTGCGGCGCGCGCTGTCGTCGAGCTTCGACGAGAGTGCCTACGGGTTCAGGAGCTTCGGCGGCTTCCTCGCGAAGATGGAGGACGTCGTGCGGGTGGTCCCGGCGCCGGCCACCGGCGGCGATCTGCGTGTGTATCCGGCATCGACCGCGTCCCCGGAAGAGACCGAGGGCGAGGCGACGCAGATGCTGCGCAAGGCGAAGCTGCACAAGATGGGGTACGAGCACGACGCGGCGCGCCGCCGAGCGGTGCTCTCGGGACTGTTCGAGGCCATGACGGAAGCCGACGGGCCGTTCGCCCTCGGTGAAGTGCATGCGTCAATGCAGCAACCCGACGGTGGCGCGCTGACGTTCGGGGACGTCGTCAAGTACGCGCGCATGCTGGCGCTGGGCGGCGCGTTGGAGGCCGAGGGTCAGGAGGAGGTGTTCTTCCGGGATCGGCGCATGGCGCTGACGCTGGAACCGCACACGGCCGAGTCGTTGATGCTGGCCTACGAGACCACCGTCGCCACGCGGCTCGTGGCAACTGCGGACGAGACCGAGATCGATGCCGCCGCGGTATGCGCGGTGCTGGGACTCGACCCGGGAGAGCCCGGCGATCTGGCGTACTGTGGCCACGCGTTGTCCGCTGCCAAGCGACGCGTCGCCGCAGGGGTCACACGGCGGAGCGCCTGACCAGAGGGGCGCTACCAGCGCCGCTTCCTCAACCACGAGTGCGGCTTGCCGGTGCGTGACAGACGCCATTGAATGCCGACCAGGGTCGGCCGATCATGGCGGTTCGCGGCTGGCTGGCGGCAACGGAGGGTCGTGTGGAGACAGGCGGCTGGAAGGCGGTCGAAAGGTATCTGGCCCGCGTGTCCGGCGCCACCTGCCTCGTGCCGCTCGAGCGGATCCGGCATCTGGGGGGAAACGGCGTGCCCGAGGCGGTAGCGTCGCCGGAGTGGTGGACGGACGCGGCTGGTTGGCCGACGTGCCCGGCATCAGGCGAGTGCCGCAAGGCCGGTTGGGAGGTGAAGACCGTGCACACCGACGGGTTTGTGCGTTTTGCCCGGTTGGCGACGGCCGACGCCATGAATCACATGGACTGATTGATGCGGTACCGCTCGACCATCGGGAGTTACGCTGTGATTTTGGGGCTTGGTCCGACGGGGATCGCGGTGGCGATGGCAAGCTTCTCGCTGCAGGGCGCGTGGGAGATGGTCGGGTTGGGCGTGGTGCTGCTAGGGCTGTTCGGGTGGATACTGCTCGGGACGCGGTACGTGATCGAGCAGGGCGTTCTCGTTGCCCGAATGGGCCCGTACCGCAAGCGGATCGCGCTAGACGAAGTCACGAAGGTCCATGGCGATCGCCTTCAGTACGGGCCGGTGTTGGGACTCGGCTCGGACTTCCTCGGCATCGAGTACGGCGCGAACAAGGCGGTCAACGTCTCGCC
>VXNE01000637.1:1812-5043 GCA_009840715.1 Gammaproteobacteria bacterium | reverse complement strand
CTACAACTCGGCGTATTTCGAACACTCCTACCTCGCGCAACTCATGGGCGCCGAACTCGTGGAGGGCTCCGACCTGGTCGTCGACCGGGACAACTGCGTGTACATGCGCACCATCGGTGGGCTCGTGCGCGTGGACGTGATCTACCGCCGCATCGACGACGTGTTCCTCGACCCGGACACGTTCCACCCGGATTCGCTCCTCGGCGCCCCGGGCCTCATGCGCGCCTGGCGCGCCGGCAAGGTGGCCCTCGCGAACGCTCCCGGCTGCGGGGTCGCCGACGACAAGGTGATCTACAGCTACGTCCCCGACCTCATCCGCTACTACCTGGCCGAGGAACCCGTGCTGCCCAACGTGCCCACCTACCGCTGCGTGGAGAAGGCGTCCCGGGACTACGTCCTCGAGCACATCGAGGAGCTCGTGGTGAAGCCGGCCAACGAGTCGGGAGGCTACGGCATGCTGATCGGCCCCCACTCCACGCGGCGCGAGCGGGAGGCGTTCCGGCGGCGTGTCCGCGCGAACCCGCGCAACTACATCGGGCAGCCGTTCCTGACGCTGTCCTCGGCGCCCACCTTCGTGAAGGGCCGCCTCGAGCCGCGCCATCTCGACCTGCGGCCCTTCATCCTCTCCGGCGAGCACACCTACATCACCCTGGGCGGGCTGACCCGGGTTGCGCTGCGCAAGGGCTCCATGGTCGTCAACTCTTCGCAGGGGGGCGGCAGCAAGGACACCTGGGTGGTCGACTGAGTCCATGAAGCTGCAGACGCTCTCCCGGGTCGCCGAGCGCATCTACTGGATGGGCCGCTACATCGAGCGCGCCGAGAGCACGGCGCGGCTGATCGCCGTGCACGCGGACCTCCTGATGGACCTGCCCGTGCGGCGCGCCCTCGACTGGCGCGTGCTCATGGACATCACCGGCTCGAGCGCCCTGTTCGCCACCCTCTACGACGACACCACCGAGCGCAACGTGGTCCGCTACCTCACGAGCGACCCCCGCAATCCGTCCTCGATCCTGAGTTCCCTCGCCCACGCGATGGAGAACATGCGCACCGTGCGGGACACGATGCCGCGCGTCACTTTCGAGTACGTGAACGAACTGTATCTGTTCGCCCGTTCGGGCCTCCAGGGACCGCTCTCGCGCAGCCGCCGGGTCGAGGTCCTCGAAGGCATCGCCCGCCGCGTGCAGCAGCTCGAGGGTTTCCTCTCGAGCAACATGACGCACGACGACAAGTGGCAGTTCCTGCGGCTCGGGAACCACATCGAGCGGGCGGACATGACCACGCGCATCATCGACGTGCGCTCGGAGGCCGGGAGCGCCGACGAGCCCTTCGAACCGATCCAGTGGCGGGGTGTGCTGCGCTCCCTCTACGCGCTGCAGAGCTACCAGGCGATCATGCAGGCCCCGGTGGAGGGACCGGCCGTACTCGAGTTCCTGTTCCAGTACGAGGACCAGCCGCGCTCCTACGCGAGCTGCCTGAACTCCCTACTCTTCGGGCTGCGCCGGCTGCCCCGCTGCGACGGCCCGCTGCGCGTCTGCCACGCCATGATCCACCACATCGAGGAAGCCAGCGTGCGTGACCTCGAAGGCGCGGACCTGCACGCGTTCGTGGACGGCTGCCAGGTCCAGCTCGGCTCCCTGCACGACGTGATCGCGAGCACCTACTTCCACTATGTACCCCGCGTCCCGGCACGGGCGCGTCGCAAGGAGGCCAAGGGATCATGAGGATGGTACTGGCGGACTCGCGCCGGCTCCGGTTCGCCGCCTTCACGGCGTTCTACTTCGCCCAGGGCGTCCCGATAGGGTTCCTGCAGATCGCGCTTGTCGCGTGGCTTGCCGGACAGGGCGCGACGCTCGCCGAAACGGGCGCATTCATCGGGGTCGTGACGCTGCCTTGGGCGCTGAAGCTCGTCTCCGGGCCGTTCATGGACCGGTACGGCATCCCGTCCATGGGCCGGCGGCGGCCCTGGGTCATGGCCACCCAGGGCGGCCTGGCGCTGTCCCTCCTCTCCCTCGCGGTCATTCCAGATCCCACCGACGTGGCCATGCTGACCATGATCGGGTTCGTCGTGATGTCGTTCGCCGCAGTGCAGGACGTGGCCGTGGACGGCATGGCCATCGACCTCCTGCCCGTGGACGAACGCGGCCGCGCCAACGCGTTCATGGCCTTCGGCCAGACCGTCGGCTACGCCGTGTTCTCGCCGATCTGCGGCTACCTGCTGGCCGGGTTCGGCCTCCCCGTGGCGGCCCTCGTCTGCGCCGGCACCGTGGCGGCCATCTTCGTCCTGGTCGCACTCTGTCGCGAGCGGAGCGGCGAGCGCGCGCTGCCATGGACGCCGGGCCGGGCCGGAGCTCCCCCGATCGCGCCCACCAACTTCTTCGGGATGTTCCCGGAGATCTTCCGCGCGCTGGTCCTGCCGATGAGCCTTGTATTGATCGCCGCAGAGTTCTTCGCCCGCGCGGCCGGCGGCGTGTTCATCACCGCCGCCCCGGTGTTCGCCGTGCAGGAACTCGGGTACGCGAACACGGCATACACCAACTGGTACGGGTGGCTGACCCTGGTCGCCGCCTGCATCGGCATCCTGTTCGGCCCGGCGATCGACCGTTTCGGCGGCAAGCTCCTGCTCGGTATCGGCATCGCCGCCACGGCCATCGTCTCGGTCGTTTTTCCGACGCTCGACGCGCTCTGGGATGAGCCCGTCTTCGTCGTCGGCTGCCTCGCCGCCTGGCTGATCGCCTCCCAGTTGGTGTTCGTCGCGATCATCGCGATGTTCATGAACCTCTGCCGGAAGCGCATCGCCGCAACGCAGTTCGCCATCTACATGTCTCTGGCGAACCTGAGCCGGTCCGCGGGGGCCTTCCTGGCGGGCGCGGTCTCCGCCGGGCTCACGTGGTCCGAGAATTTCCTGCTGATCGCGGGATTCGCCGCCGCGGCCCTCGCCTGCCTGGCCTTCTTCAGCCCCGAGCGGCACGCGCGGCACCTGCGCAGGCTGGAAGAGCGGGAGACGGCTTCCGGAATGCCCCGTGCCGAGGCCCGCGAACCGGCCTCGTGACGGATCTCGACTTCGTCCGCCGGCGTGCGGCGGACGTGTTCGAGGGCGGCGCCGTCACCGCAAGCGCCCTGGCCTCCAACATCGCCTTCGGCGCCGCCGTCCAGCGGGCCCCCCCACTGGGACAGTGGATCAACCGCGCCAGGTGGGTATGAAGGACGCCGGTGGGAGTGTAGAGGGGGCCG
>VXNE01000637.1:0-1802 GCA_009840715.1 Gammaproteobacteria bacterium | reverse complement strand
GTGCTCGGCGCCCGCCACGTGGAACTGACGAACGACGGCGACTGGTGGTTCGTCGCGAGCGAGTTCGACTGGCTGCGGGCGCCGAGCGCGCACTACTCCGAGCGCAGCGAACTCTTCGAACAGATGGTACCGTTCCCCGAACAGGGCCCCGGCAGCCACCGCAGCGAGATTTACGTGAGCGCATTCGCCAGCCGCGCCTACGTCATGCAGGACGATGCGGTGTGGTGGATCGTTGGCCAGCCACCTCCCTTGGCGGACCTCCCGCACCGGGACGCCGTGCCGCCCTGGTGCGTGAACGTGCTGGCATTCCGTTTCGGCTGATCGGCCCGGCAACGATGCTCGACTTCTTCACGCACGATGACTGCCTGCGGCACGAGACGCCCGCCGGACACCCGGAGCGGCCGGCCCGTCTGGCCGCCGTCTTCCACCGATTCGAAGCGGACGGGCTCCTTGACGAGTTCTCCTGTCACACCCCCGCGCCCGCGAACGACGAGACGCTCGCGCGCGTGCACGACCCACGCTACATCGACGCTCTCGTCCGCGCCGCGCCGACGGACGGGCTGCTGCAGGTAGAGAGGGACACCGTCATGAGTCCCGGTTCGCTGACTGCCGCCCGTCTCGCCGCCGGGGGCGTGGTGGAGGCCGTCGAACGCGTCCTCGACGGCACGTCCCGGCGGGCCTTCTGCGCCGTCCGGCCGCCCGGTCATCACGCCGAGTCCGCCACGGTCATGGGCTTCTGCCTCTTCAACAGCATCGCGGTGGGCGCCGCGGCGGCGCTCGAGCGGGTCGACCGCGTGGCGATCCTCGACTTCGACGTGCACCACGGGAACGGCACGGTGGAGATCTTTCAGGACCGGCCGGAAGCACTCGTGTGTTCCAGCTTCCAGTACCCATACTATCCGGGCATCCGGCAGGACGTGGCGCGGCCCAACATCGTCAACACGCCCCTCGCCGCGGGGACGGGCAGCCCAGGCTTCCGTGTGGCGATCGAACGGGACTGGCTACCCGCGCTCGAAGCCCACCGCCCGGAACTGATTCTCGTGTCCGCCGGCTTCGACGCCCACCGGGCGGACCCGCTCGCCGGACTGGAACTCGAAGACGACGACTACCACTGGATCACCGGGCTCATCGTCGACGCCGCGGAGCGTTTCGCGGACGGACGTGTCGTCTCCACGCTCGAAGGCGGCTACGACCTCGACGCCCTGGCGCGCTGCGCGGCGCTGCATGTGCAGGGGCTCCTGTGAGCGGGGCGCATCCGTGAACGCACGTCTGGTCGAGATCGTCGAGCGCGACGACACCCGCGCCGGCCGGACCTTCGACCTGGTCGTCCTGGCGCTCATCATCGTCTCCCTGGTCGCGCTGTCCGTCGAGACCCTCCCCGGCCTGCCCCCGGCGATGACCGTCGCGCTCGGCCTCATCGAAGCGGTCATCACCGTGCTCTTCACGCTCGAGTACGGACTGCGGCTGGCGGCCGCGGAACGGAAGTGGCGCTATGTCTTCAGCTTCTACGGGATCGTCGACCTCGTCGCCATCGTGCCGTTCTACGTTTCCCTGGGCGGCATCGACCTGCTCGCGGTCCGCACGGTGCGGCTGTTCCGCGTTTTCCACGTGCTCAAGTTCCTCCGCTACAGCAGCGCGCTGCACCGTTACCGGCGCGCCCTCACCCTCGCCCGCGAGGAGATCCTGCTGTTCCTGCTCGCCGCCGGAATCCTGCTCTACCTGTCCGCCGTCGGCATCTACTACTTCGAGCGCGAGGCCCAGCCCGAGCACTTCCAGTCGATCCTCCACAGCCTGTGGTGGGC
>VXNE01000108.1 GCA_009840715.1 Gammaproteobacteria bacterium | reverse complement strand
ATCATGGACTACATCCGGAGTTTCTCGCCGCTCGCCGACTTTGCGGAGGTGTCGGGGCCGATCAAGGTCGTCGGGGCCGACCCGACCGTGCCGTACGCTTACCTCCCAGCGTTCGACCTGAGCGACCTGATGACGGTTGACTACGATTTCATTCCGGATTCGACGCACCTGCTCCAGCTGGAAGATCCGGAGCGATGCGTCGCCGCGATCCGGCCCTTCCTCGAGCGGCACGCCGGAACGTAGCACCCGCTGGATGCCGCCGGAGCCTCATCGTGGGTCCGTGACCTCGCCACGCACTTCACCCGGCGACGCGGGCACGGCTCCGACCGCGACGCGCCCTGCCGACCGGCTCAGTCCCGACGGACGAACCGGAGGGGGTCGCAGGCGTCGACGGATCCCGGCCGCTTGTAGAGTTCGACGAGGGTAGCGACCTCCACTAGCGAGAGCGACATCAGGTACAGGCGGCGGGCCGGCGCAGGCATCTCTCCACCGTAGTGGTCCGCCAGATAGTCGAGGACCTCGTCGATCCGTGACATCATCGCATCGTAGAAGGCGTGGGTCTCATCCATCGGCACGCTCACCTTCTTCGCGGTTCTCGCGCGCTCCGGCTCGACCGCCCAGTCCACGTATGGGACCAGATCCTCGAATGCATCCGGGAGAAGGGATTCGGCCATCGTCGTTCTCTCCGTCATCGTCGGGAAGACTTCCTATCACGCCTTCTGGTAGAACCCGACGTGGTCTTCAACCGTCTTGTGGAAGAAGCGCAGCGGTACCTCGTCGTCCTGAAGGATCACATGCGACAGCGCCCGGGTTGCGAGGCCCGCATGCACGTTCTCGTGGGCGACCATGTCCTCCTGCAGCGTATCCAGGGTGATGCACTTGAAATATTCCTGCCGGAGCCGCTCGCGTACGCCCGTCGGCTCGGTGAAGTGCATGCGGATCTCCCAGATCGTCCGGTCAACGGCGAGCGGCCAGAGGTTGTAGGTAACGTAGGTGGTCGTGAGCCCGATCTGGACCAGCAGAATCACGAAGTTCGGGAACACCACGAAGTGGTCCATCTTGCCGATCATCTGCCGCGGATGGAACAACGGGGTGTAGATGGCGTCCGCGGCAAGCGCGACTCTGAGCGGCGTCAGCTTCTGGGACTGCGGGTACTCGCACGACCAGACGCTGTGGTAGTTGTACAGGTTTACGTCCTGGTAGCGGCAATGCCCCTTCTCGTTCCGCATGAAGGAGCCGTCAAGGATACGGCGGTGCTGGAACGGAAAATGGTAGGCTTCGTTCTGCCCGTCCTGGACGACCTTCCAGTTCGCGTGCACCTCCACGTTGTGCGTCGAAGTCAGTCGCATGTTGTCGAACGGGAGTCCGTCCAGCTGGTCGGCGAGGCCGCCCAGATACTGGCGGAGCGTCTCGCGCGGCTCGGCATCCAGGTTGATGAAGATGAACCCTTCCCAGACATCGGTGTGCACCGGTGTCAATCCGAGCGTCCGCTTGTCCAGATCGAAGAAGTTCTCTTCGTCCGGGACATGGCGCAGCTCACCCGTGTCGCCGTAGACCCAGCTGTGGAACGGGCAGATCAGGCTCGACCCGCACGAACCCCGTTCTTCCAGCACCAGCTTTCTTCCACGATGCGAGCAGACGTTGTGAAAGCCGCGTACGACGTCGTCCGATCCACGGATGATGAGCAGCGACACGCCGCTGACGACGATGTCGCGGACGAAGAAATCGCCTGCTTCCGGAATGTCTTCTACGCGGCCGACATTGATCCACGTCCGGCGAAAGATCCTGTCGCGCTCGAGCGCGAAATACTCTTCGGAGAAGATCGGCTCGGCAGGCACCGGGCCCGTACCGAGCTCGGGATACTTGTCCGCCCACTGCTTCTCGCGCATCGCTGTCTTCATCCGACCGACTCCCCCGGGTCACCGTCTCCGCTCCGTCGCTCGGCGCCGCGGGATCGACCCGCGTCCCGGACGACACACAGACAACGCCAGCACCGCACGATGCCGCAGAATCTCTAGGTGCTTCCGAGTCACGGGTCAAGCGGCCCCGGCCGCGTCGCGGAGCCACCGCTCGTCGACCCGCCGGCTCCCTGATCCGTGCCCGAAGCCGGCTTCGGGCTAGCACATCACGGTGCAACCGGCCGAGCGCGTCGAGACGTCGCATACGTGCCCGGAGGGTCAGCGCGTGTCCCGCAATCCGGCCTGACGCGGTTGCCGGCACACCCGAAAGTCGCACGTGCGAGCCCGGATCGTACCCGCAAGCCGACCGGACCGGACACCACCCGGGCATGTTCTTCGCCAGTCGGCCACCGTCAACGTTATTGCAACGATCCGATCTGCCCGTCTCTGTCATCCGACGGTGCTGGTGCCGGGTACCGGAGGGAGGACACCGAAACGCACAGACTTACGGCGGATGCCCACAACGAGACTGCGTTGGGGTGATCGGCGGCGACAGAAGGGGGCAACGGGACATGCCAACGGATGTAGATGCGGGAGTACATGCAGGAATAGCGACGATCGCGGCAATCGACAGGCGCCGCGCGGGACAGCCCGGAACTTCGTCCGCTCCTGGTCCCGGCGTTCGAACGATCGCGGCCGGTATGTCGAGTCCAACAGGTGCTCTCGGGCTTCGTGAACGTGACCGGCCGTGGCGGCTTCCGTGTTCTGGCCAGAGGAACTGCTCAACTCTAGTGTTGTATTCGTCCAACCGGTTCCGGAGCTTGGGACCCGCGTCTGCACGAGGGATAAGCGATGAGTAGGGACGAGCGTTTCGGATCTAACGGGGATTCCGAGCCGCACGGTCGGGGCCGGAGCCGGGAGCGTCCCCGTCCCCGTGGCGCGAAGCCCGTCGCCATTGTGGGGATGGCATGCCGTTTCCCCGGCGCCCCCGACATTTCCACCCTCTGGCGCCTCCTCGAGGAGGGCGGAAACGCCGTCGCCGAACGGCTGCCGGGCTCGGGCTCGCGGCGCGTCGACGAGCTCTTCGACGGTGCCGTAAGCCTGGACCCCGCCTGCCGTTTCTGCGCCTGGGTCGACGATATCGACCGGTTCGACGCCGGGTTCTTCCGCATCTCACCGGTCGAGGCCCGCCTCCTCGATCCGCAGCAGCGAATGATGCTCGAGACGAGCTGGCAGGCGCTCGAGGACGCGGGGATCGACCCGGATCGGCTGCAGGGGACCCGCACGGGGGTCTATACCGGGATCAGCAACGACGAGTACCGGATGCTCGTTCTGGACTCGGTCCGGCCGGCCGAGGCCGCAAGCTCCCTCTACGCGCTGAGCGGAACCAATCTGAACGGCACGAGCGGGCGGGTCTCTTTCGTGCTGGGGCTGACGGGACCGGCGAAAGCCGTGGACGCGGCCTGCGCCTCGTCGCTCGTCTCGGTCCACGACGCGGTAGCCGACCTCCAGCAGGGGAAGGCCGACCTAGCCATCGCGGCCGGTGTGCAGGCGATCCTGAACGGCCGGGTCTTCGAGCTGCGTGCCGACTCGATGATGCTCTCGCCCGACGGCCAGTGCAAGGCGTTCGATGCGTCCGCGAACGGGTACGTGCGCGGCGAGGGGTGCGGGGTGGTGGTGCTCAAGCGCCTGGCCGAGGCGGAGGCCGACGGCGACCGGATCTGGGGAGTGATCCGGGGCGCGGCGGTGAACCACGGGGGAGCCAGCGTGGGGCTGACCGTTCCGAATGCGCCCGCGCTCGAGCAGGTGATGGAGACGGCGCTCGAGGACGCGGGCATCACCCCGGCCGAGGTGGACTACCTCGAGGCGCACGGGACCGGAACGGCCGTCGGAGATCCGATCGAGATCAACGCCGTGGCCGCGGTCTACGGCGGGGAGCGAGAGCCCGACCGGCCCCTTCTGGTCGGTTCCGTGAAGACGAACCTCGGTCATCTGGAGTCGGCTGCAGGCATCGCCGGCCTCATCAAGGCGGTGCTGGTAGCGCAACGCGGCGTGATTCCGGAACACCTGCATTTCCGGGACCCCAACCCGAGCCTCGACTGGGACGGGCTGCCGCTTCGGGTGACCTCATCCATGATGGAGCTGCCGCGCCGCGACGGACGACCGCGGGTGGCGGGGGTGAACTCCTTCGGGATCTCCGGGACGAATGCCCACATCGTGGTCGAGGAATACAGGGCACCCGATGCGCCCGCCTACGCATCGGACCAGGTCACAGGTCCTGCCCGCGCGGTGACGGTATCGCTACCGGCCGGCACGCCGCGATTCCCACAACTCGAACCGGCCCTCCGGAGGCGGGGAAGACAGCTGCTTCCGCTCTCCGGCAAGTCGGAGCCTGCCCTCCGCGATCTCGCGGAGCGGTATCTCTCGTGGCTCGACGAGCGGGAGGCGACCGCAGCCGCCGAGGACGGATCGCTCGACCTCCTCCTCTCGGACATGGCTTGGACGGCCGGGACGGGCCGGTGCCACTTCGATCGCCGCGCCGGCCTCGTCTTTGCCAACGCGCGGGAGCTTCGGGACCGCCTCGTTAGGCTCGTCGAGGCCGCCCCTGGGGCCGCGCCGCGACCACCGACGACGGTCGCGTTCGCATACACCGGACAGGGAAGCCAGTGGGCCGGCATGGGCCGCGAGCTGTACGAGACGGAGCCGGTGGCGCGGGCTGTCCTCGACTCATGTGAGGCGGTCTTCCGCGAGGAACGGGGCGCCTCGCTCCTTGACGTGATGTTCGGAGCACACGCGGCCGAGGAGCTGGGCGACACAGCCTGGGAGCAGCCGGCACTCTATGCGCTGGGGTGCGCGTTGACGGCGCTCTGGTCGAGCGTGGGGGTCGAACCCGCCGTGGTTGTTGGCCACAGCGTGGGAGAAATCGCGGCGGCGCAGGCGGCGGGCGTCTTCAGCCTAGAGGACGGGATGCGGTTCGCAGCCTCCCGCGGCACCCTGCTCTCGAAGACCGGGACGGGCGCCATGGCCGCTGTATTCGCCGCCCCGGCGCGGGTCGAGGCGGCGGTCGAGGCGGCGAACGCGGCGTCTTCCGGCGTCGGGGTGAGCATCTCGGCGGACAACGGCAGCCGCCAGGTCGTGAGTCGGGGTGTTATAAA
>VXNE01000471.1 GCA_009840715.1 Gammaproteobacteria bacterium | reverse complement strand
GGCGTCGTCGCCGTCAAAAAGGTGGACCGGGTGGACCCGGAGCGGGTAGCCGAGGTGGAGCGCGAGGTCCACGCGCTCGCGCAGGCCTCCTTCCTTGAGGGCGCCGCGGCGGTTCCGGTGTCCTGCATGGACGGGCGCGGCATCGACGCACTCCGGGACGAACTTGCGGGCGCCGCCCGGCGCCACGCGGTGGAGCGGGCCGACCGGGGCTTCCGGCTAGCCGTCGACCGGGCGTTCTCGGTCCGCGGCGCAGGCGCCGTCGTCACGGGCACCGTCGTCGCCGGAACGGCAAGCGTCGGCGATCCTCTCGTCGTTGCCGGGACGGACCGCCCGGTTCGCGTACGCGGTCTCCACGTGCAGGATGCAGCATCGGAGACGGCCTACGAAGGCGACCGCACGGCCATGAATCTCACCGGCGTCGATGTCGACGACGTGGCCCGCGGCGACTGGATCGTCGCGCCCGGCGCCGCCGGCCGGACCCACCACGCCGTGGTCGAGTTCGACGTCCTGCCCGACTTCCCTCGCGCTTTGCGGCACTGGGCGCCCGTGCACGCCTACGCGGCCACCAGCCATGCACAGGGCCGCATCGGGCTCCTTAGCGGAGATCCGATTCCCCCGGGTGGCACCGGCGCCGTCGACGTCGTGCTCGATCGTGCCGTGCCCCTCAAGGTGGGGGACCGGCTCATCGCGCGGGACCAGGACCTCGGCCGCACGATCGGGGGCGGGCGCGTCCTGGATGTCGCGGCGGTCCACGGTCGCCGCCGCGCGCCCGGACGGCTCGAGCGTGTCAAGGCGCTGCGCCAACAGGACCCCGGTGATGCGCTCTCGGCCCTTGCACGCCTGGACGTGGTCGAAGCCGAGGGCTTCCGCCGCGACTGGAACCTGACCGACGGCGCGCTGGCACGTCTCACCGCGGGCGATCAGTTCGCACTCGGCAGAGGCCTGGTCATCCACCGCGACCTGCTCGAAGAGACACGGGAAGCCGTACGCACCGCGCTCTCCGAACACCACCGGACACAGCGCGAGAGTGCGGGACTGCCGCGGGAGGCCATCGCGAACGCGCTGCACGCGCCCAGGGCCACCGTTGATTTTGCGATAGCGTCCCTTGCCGAGACGGGCGACATTCGGGCCCACAGCGGCAACTTCGCGCTCGCGAGCCACGTCGCGGAGATCCCGGCGGCCCTGGCCACCCTCTTCGATCGCGTCTCCCCCTCGCTCGACACCCTGCAGCCGCCCAGCCTCGGTGACATCGCCAAGTCCCTGGGACGCCCGTTTCCGCAACTCGAACGGGAGATGCGCGCCCTCGCGGCGATCGGCTTGTGCGAGCAGGTGGGCCCGAACCGGTTCTACCTCAAGGAGCGCCTGCGGGAACTGGCCGCGGTGGCCAGGAACCTCGACGCCCGGGGCGCCTTCACCGTCCGCGACTTCCGCGACGCCTCCGGAGTGGGCCGCAACGTCGTCATCGAGGTGCTCGAGCACTTCGACCGCAAGCGGTTCACGCGCCGCAGCGGCGACATGCGCCGCGTCGTGGGGGAGTTCGACAGTGTCTTCGACTGAGGGACGAATCCGATGAGCATTGACACTGCTACCGCTTTACGGGCCGCAACCACGGTGGCCGCGCTTATCCTCCTGGCCGGCTGCGGCGTCCCGGAAAAGGCCCCGGCCCCCTCCCCGCCAGCTTCGTGGGACCGTTTCGCCGACGAGTTCATCGAGGCGTACTTCGACGTGCTGCCCACGTCCGGCGTGTGGGCTGGACGCCACGAGTACGACGGCCGGTTGCCGGACGTGAGCGCCGCGGGGATCGCCCGGCGTGTCGCCATGCTGCGTGATTTCGCCGCCCGCGCGGAACAGGAGTTCCCTGCGGATTCCCTGGCTCCGGGGGAAGACTTGCAGAGACGGCAACTCATCGCCGCCCTGGACGGCATGCTGTTCTGGGTGGAGGACGCCGAGTCCCATCGACGCGATCCGGCCTGGTACGCGCGGGCCATCAGCCCCAGCGTGTACGTGTCACGCGAGTACGCCACCAAGGCCATACGACTGCAGGCGATCACCGCTTACATGCAGGGGCTCCCCGCCTACCTCGAACAGATGCGGGCGACCCTCGAGCCGCCGTTCCCGCGTCCGTTCGTACGGACGGCGATCGTGCGGTTCGGGGGGCTCTCGACTCATCTCGAGGAAGACGTTCCCGTGGTGTTCGCCGAGGTGGAAGACGAAGCGCTGCAGCGGACCTTCGCCAACGCCTTGGCGCCGGCCGTTGCGGCGCTGCGGAACGTCGAGGCCTGGCTGCAACTCCGGTTGCAGGACGCCATCGACGATTTCGCCCTGGGGGAGGAGCGCTACGGGGCGTTGCTCCGGCGCGTGTATCGCATCGACCTGGACTGGCGGACGCTCAAGGCCGTGGCCCAGGCGGATCTGGACCGCAATCTCAAGCTCATGGCGGACACCTGCCGGTCCATCGATCCCGATCTCTCCCTGGCCGACTGCGCCGCGCGCGTACGCGACGACAAGCCCCCGGCCGGCGCCGTCGCGCGGGCCAACGAGCAACTGCCGGAACTCAAGGCCTTCCTGGTCGAAGCGGACATCGTCGGGATCCCCAGCGACGAGAGAGCATACGTGGCCGAGGCGCCTGCCTACCGGCGGACCAACTCCGCTTATATCGAGACCCCAGGACCTTTCGAGGAGGGCCTGCCGGCGATCTACTACATCGCCGGACCGGACCCCGAGTGGCCGCCGGACGTCCAGCTCCAGTACGTCCCCGGCGAGGCCGACCTGCTGAACACGTCCGTGCACGAGGTCTGGCCGGGACACTTTCTGCATTCGCTCTACGGCAAGCGCTCCGGCAACCGCATCGGCAAGGTGCTCCGGAACGGCATGCTTAGCGAGGGCTGGGCCCACTACGCGGAGGAGCTGATGCAGGAAGCCGGACTGGGCGACGGGCGTCCGCTGGTCCGCGTCGGGCAGATCCTGGACGCGCTGATGCGCGACGTGCGGTTCCTCTCCTCCATCGGCCTGCACGTCGAAGGGATGAGCGTGGACGACTCGCGCCGGATGTTCGCCGAACTCGCGTGGCTCGACCCGGGCAACGCCGAGCAGCAGGCGCTGCGCGGCACCTACGACCCGGGCTACTTCGCCTACACGCTGGGCAAGCTCATCATCGTCAAGATGCGTGAGGACTGGACCGCCACCCGCGGCGGCCGTGATGCGTGGCGCCCGTTCCACGAGACGCTGCTATCTCTTGGCCACGCGCCGCTCCCGGTGCTCCGCGAGGTCATGCTGGGAACGGAGGATCCGGGGGCCTTGCTGTAGCGGTGGCCGCCGTTCCGCCGGACGCCCGCCGTCGCCGGGGCTCCCTGAGCCCGGTGCTACACTGATCTGCGGAAGAGCATCGTCTCCGGTGGGGCGCGCGGCCTTCAAAGCCGTTGAGGCGCTCGAAGCGCCTGGTGGGTTCGACTCCTACCTCTTCCGCCAAACCCTGCCTTTCCGCCGCCGCCGTGAACTCGGCTCAGGCTACCCCAGCGCCCCTTCGAACAGGGCGAGCAGGCGCGCCCAGGCGCGTTCCGCCTGCGCTTCGTGGTAGACGGCGGAATCAGGCGGGCACCAGCCGTGTAACGCCCCGGCGTACACCTCGATCTCCGCGTCCAAGTCCGCGGCGTCGAAGGCTTCCCGCAACGTGACCTTGGCCTCCGGGTCGTTCTCGTCGTCGTTCTCTGCGATGGCGAACAGGAAGCTCGCGCGCATGTTCGGCACCAGCAGGTGCGGACTGCTCTCGTCGTCGGTCGCCAGGCCGCCGCCGTGGAACGACGCGCCGGCCCCGATCCTCTCGGGAATGGCCGCGGCCGTGCGCATCGTCATCGGGCCGCCCATGCAGTAGCCGGTAGTGCCGATCTTGCGCGCCGTGTCGACGGCCGGCTGCGCGTCCAGGAACTCGACGAACGCCTTGGCATCCGTGACGTTTCCCTCCGCCGAGAGGGATTGATAGAGGGGCATGACCACCTCCCGGGTTGCGGCATCCCGGAAACTCGCGCCTTCCGGTACGACGGGCGCTAGGGTCTGCCGGTAGTAGGGGTTGACGACCAGCACGGCGTAGCCAGAACCGGCGAGTCGATCCCCCATGGCACGGAACGCGGGACGCAACCCTAGGATGTCGGGCCAGACGATCACCCCCGCATGGGCACCCGCTGCCGGGTGCGTGAAGTAGCAGTCCGCCTGGCCGTCTGGCGTCTCGACGCTGACGTCCTCGCCCGTGACCGCCTCTGCGCCCCTCGCCCACGGCATGATCGCCGCTGCCGCGGCGGCGGCCGTGACCGTGGTGAAGCGGCGTCGGGTCATACCGTTGCCGAGCGCGGCGTCGATGTCGCGCTCCGTCGTTTCATCGCACATGCTGAAGGTTCCTTGCCCGTCGAAATGAGCGCAGTCTAAACGGTTCGCATGCCGGTCCGGGGAGGGCGCCTCAAAGCACTGCCGACCGCGCCGCATTGATCGCATTCTGAAGCTCGGCGGTCGCGACCGGCCCCGCCAGCAGCTCCCCGTCGATGAGAAACGAAGGCACCACGCGGACATCCAGCGCGTCGAATAGCGCGCGGCCGCGCTGCAGGGACGCGATCACCGACTCGCCGCCCACGGCCCTCCACAAGTCGCTCTTGGCGAACCTGGGCTCCTCCAGCCAGAATCTCGCCCGTGCATCGAGGCTCGAAACGGGCGTCGCCATGAGATCGGCATGCACCTCCGGGTAGTCCGCCGCGGAGTTCTGCCAGACGGCGATCGCCACGCGGGCAGCCAGTTCGGCGCCTTCGTCTCCTGACGGCACGTACACCTTGACGATCTGTGTGACCGGGTTGGAGCCCGCCAGGGACGCTAGCCGGTCGGCGCTCGCCTTGCAGGGAATGCAAGCGAAGTCCGCGAACTCGACGACCGCCACAGGGTCCGTAGCGGCTCCGAACCGGGGCGTGGAATCCGCCGTCAGGAAACCCGCCCAGGTCGTCGCCAGCAGGTCCCGCCGCTGTTGCCGGCGCCGTTCAGTGGCGCGCGCTTCTGCCCACGGTCGGGCGAGGTCGCCCAACTCGGGCAGGT
>VXNE01000655.1 GCA_009840715.1 Gammaproteobacteria bacterium | reverse complement strand
ATCGGAGGCAGCGTCGGATGGAGCGCCGGCGGATAGAGTTCGGTCACGTCGCCGGCGGCGACCTCGAAGCTCCAGTGGAGCATTTCAACCTCGGGCAAGCGCACGGGATCGATGTCAAACGACCGGATCTCCGGCGCATCCGGTACAAGTGTCTCGAGGGGGACCGTCCCGGAGAGCATCAGGCGGCCTCCCGGCGGAACTGCGGCATGACTTCGGAGGCGAACAGGCGCAGGCTCGCGAGGACCTTCTCCTGCGGGATCATTTCCATCGCGTTCAGCAGGAAGTTGACCTGGTCGACGCCGAGGGACTCCCACTCCTTCATGACCCCCACGAGGTGCTGCGGATCGCCGATCGCCATGCCCTCCGGGATCCCCGCGCGGGCGCCCGGGTTGTCTTCCGCGGACCGCCGGCCGCGGCGTCCCGGGGCGAGGTTCGCCAGCAGGCCGTATGCGCGCGTCGGATAGGCCTCCCGCGTGAACAGCAGGTGCGCGTTGGCCACGTTGAAAGCGCCGAGCATCCCGACGCCGATCCGTGCCGCCTGGTCGATGTCGGGATCGCAGTAGAGGAAGTTCAGGGTCGCGACCTGGTCGTTGACCGCGCCGCCCGCCGGCTCGCAGTGCTGGATGCGCCGCCGGTACTCACTGAGCCGTCGTTCCTGCTCGTCGAAGCCCGCCGTCGCGACGCCCAGCGACCCGAGACCGCGCTCGGCAGCGTCGAGTTCCGTACCCGGCGAGGTGACCGTGACCCACATCGGGGGATGGGGATCCTGCACCGGCTTTGGCAGCACGGCCCGCTCAGGCATTGAGAAGCACACCCCGTCATGCGAGAAGCGCTCCTCCATCCACATCTTCGGAATCGTGCGCACGAACTCGTCCCAGGTCCGCTTCGTCGTGTCCGGGTCCGCCTCGAAGCCGGCGAGTTCGGTCCACGTCGAGGACCGCGCGGTGCCGAACTCGAGCCGGCCCCCGGAGAGGATGTCGAGCACCGCGGCCCGCGCGGCGACGCGGATCGGGTGGTTCATCTCGGGCACGCACACGACCGCGCCGTGGCCGACCCGGATGCGCGACGTGCACATCGCCGCCGCGGTCAGGAAGAGCTCTGGGGCCGAGCAGTGCGAATATTCCTCCAGGAAGTGGTGCTCCACCGCCCAGACCGTATCGAAACCGACCTCGTCCGCGACCCGGATCTGCTCCAGGGCGTTGTCGTACACCGTCTTCTCGATGCCGCCACCGAACGGCCGCGGCACGGAGAGTTCGTAGAAAATCCCGAATTTCACGCCGTCGATCTCCCCCGCTCCACCTGACCCGCATCGCTTGCCACACCGGCAGGCGTCTCTTCTCGGCCATGGCCCTTGTCGATGCGCCGCAACTCCGGGAACAGCGCCCCGAGCAAGGCCATGCTGACCGCGAGCAGCACGGCGCTGCCCAGTATCGCCACCTCGATGCCGACGTACTCGGCCGCGGCACTGATCGGTATGAGCCCCAGCGGCGACAGGCCGTGGCTCATCATCATGATGGCCATCACCCTGCCGCGAATCTCCTGGCCTACCGCGAGCTGGACGATGCTCATGTTAAGCGAACCCATGAGGGAACCCGCGAGTCCGACGCAGGCGCCCACCAGCATGGCAGCCGCCAGCGATTCGGACAGCGCGAACGCCAGCAGGAACACCGCCCAGACGTAGGTGGCCGCGAACATCACGCGGCCCTTCCCCCGCATGTCGCCGAGCCGCGCGAGCAACAGCGACCCGCACAGCGCGCCCACGCCCATGGCGGCCATGAGCAGGCCGAGGTCGTCCGGCCCCCCGCCGATCACGTCCGCGTTGAAGGCCGGCATCAGGAACGTGGGCACGAATCCGAAGGTCATCGGCACGAGGCCGACGAGCAGCAGTCCGAGGACCACCCGCTCCTTCGAAAGGAAGCGGAATCCCTCGCGCACGTCCGCGCCGACCGTCGTCCTTGCGGTGCGCGTCGGGTCCCCGCGGTAGTGCAGCAGGCCCGTGCAGATGACCGAGACGAGGGACAGCCCGGCGATCACGTAGAAAACCAGCCCCACCCCGACCATCGAGGTGGTGTCGCCCGCCGCGAACAGCGCGATGAGGCCGCCCGCCAGCGCCGGCCCGAGGATCCGCGACAGGTTGAAGGTCGAACTCTGCAGGGCCATCGCGTTCACGACGCGTTCGCGCCCGACGATCTCCGGCGCCACCGAAAACCGCGCGGGCATGCTGATGGAGAGCACCGTCCCGTTGAAGAGCCCGAACCAGATGAAGTGCCAGAACGTCACGTCGCCGGCGTACACGATCGTCGCAAGCACCGCCGTCGCGGCGGCGTTGAGCAACTGCGAGACCACCATGATCGACTTCTTGCGCATCCGGTCGGCGATGACGCCCCCGGCCAGCGAGAACAGGAAGGACGGCAGCATGAACGACAACATGACCCAGGTGAGGGCGAGCGGCGAACTGGTCATGTCGTAGATCAGCCAGCCGCGGGCCACCATCTGCATCTGCATGGCGAACGACGCCGCGAGGCTCGACAGCCACAGGAAGCGGAAGTCGCGAATCGCGAGGGACGAGAACATGCCACGGCGCGAAACGCCGGAAGTGGCCAGGGGCCCGGCCCTCATAGGCAGGGCTCCCGGGTAACTGTCAGCGCCTCGGGGCATCGTCGGAGCGGGGCGGGAAACCATGCACTATAACAGGTGGGACCCCTCGGCTCGCAACGCGGTCCGTCCTTCACAGCGGCGAACAGCCCTCCCGCAACCCGGCGTCCAGCGCGAAAAACCGGAAAAACCGCGCTCCGGTGTTGACACCACCGACACGGTGGCTAACATGCCGCTCCCGTTGACCGCAAACGGCCGGCGGAACCCCGCAAGGATACCGGCGCGCGCCAGCGCACCGCGTTTCCCTCAGACCGTCGGCCAATCCGGGCTAGCACCCAGCCGGGCGCGGTAAGCAGAAGCAGTACCTGATCATCGATCCGCACGGGATCGTGGCGCGGTTGTGTGCGCCGGCGACGTGCGGACGCGTAGCGTGTCCGGCGCGCCGGGGGGCCGGTTTGGCGATGGGATTGGCAGGGACATGGTCGGATTGAACGAGCTCTCGAAGCAGGTCGCTCCCCCGAGGGGGGCCTCACGGGGGATATCGCGCGTTGACGCGACGGCATCCCGGGACCGCGCTCCCTCCGCACGCCGCAAACCGCCGCCCATCCGCCGGTGGCCGCTGTGGACGGTCGGCGCCTTCGCCTGCCTGTACTTGGCGCTCTCCGTCACCGCCGACCTGAGCGAGCCGATCAAGCCCATCCCGGCGGACGTCGGAACCGACCCCGCCAAGGCCG
Source organism: Gammaproteobacteria bacterium (assembly GCA_009840715.1). Taxonomy (GTDB): domain Bacteria; phylum Pseudomonadota; class Gammaproteobacteria; order Pseudomonadales; family Azotimanducaceae; genus VXNE01. The sequence continues at coordinate 1,743 of VXNE01000655.1, read as the reverse complement.
CACTGGGCCGGATGCTGTTTCACGACATCCGCCTGTCGAAGGACAACACGATCTCCTGCGCCAGTTGTCACGATCTTCCGACCGGCGGCGACGACGGGAAGATCGTGTCGCTCGGCGTGGCCGAGGCGCGGGGCGCCATCAACTCGCCCACCGTCTACAACGCCGCCTTCAACTTCAAGCAGTTCTGGGACGGGCGCGCCGACACCCTGCATCAGCAGATCGACGGTCCGGTCCAGTCGGCGATCGAGATGGCAAGCCTCTGGCCCGACGTCCTCGGCAAGCTGTACCAGGACGACCAGTACCCGGCACTGTTCGAGGCGCTCTACTCCGACGGCATCACCCGCCCGAACGCCAAGGACGCGATCGCCGAGTTTCTCCGCTCGCTGACCACGCCCAACAGCCCCTTCGACCGGTGGCTGACCGGCGAGGCCGCCGCCCTCACGGCACACGAGCGGCAGGGTTACGAGCTGTTCAAGTTCTACGGCTGCGTGTCCTGCCACCAGGGCGCCAACGTCGGCGGGAACATGTTCCAGGTCTTCGGCGTGATCAACGAGTACTTCAAGCGCCGCGGGAACATCACCGAAGCGGACATGGGCCGCTACAACATCACCGGCAACGAGGCCGACATCCACGCGTTCAAGGTGCCGAGTCTCAGGATGGCGGCTCACACCGCGCCATACCTGCACGACGGCAGCGCGGCCACCTTGCGCGACGCGGTCGACGCCATGTTCGAGTTTCAGTTGGGGCGGGACGCCCCGGAAGAGGACAAGGAAGCGATCGTTGCTTTCATCAAGACTCTCGCTGGAGAGTCCGAGGAGCTTGCACAGTGAAACCCACCCTCGTCTTTCCCATCAGTTGGGCCTTCACCGCCCTGATCGTCTGCCTCGCGGTCGTCTTCTTCTGGCTCGCGCGCAATAACGACCCCGCGGACTACCGCACGTCCATCGCCGGCGTCCGGGAAATCCAGCAACTGGCCGCCGACTGGAGCATCGAGACGGCGCGTGTGCGGTCCGACCCGCTGGCCGACTTCGACTCGCTGGCCGCCTTCATCCCGCGGATGGACGAGCTCAAGCAGGTGCTGCTAGCCACGATCCGGGGGATTCCGGACATCCCGAACCGCCTGGCCAACGACGTTAGCGCCTACGTGAACGCGGTGGAAGCCCGCGAGGAGCGCATCGAGCGTTTCAAGACGGGCTACGCCATCATCCGCAACTCCGCGCGCTACCTCCCGCTCGCCGCGTCGAACATCGTGCAGTCGCCAAACGTCGACGCCGAACTGTCCCGCGAGGTGTCCGCGCTCACGAACGACATCAACGGCTACCTGACGGCGCCGAGCGACGCGGTCAAGGGGCGACTCACCGTGGCGCTCGAGCGGCTGGCCGACCGCGCCGGACGCCTGGAACCGCCGCTGCCCGACCATGTCGCGAACTTCATCGCCCACGCGGACGTGCTCCTCGCCCAGCAGGCGCCGACGGGCGAACTGTTTTCCCAGGCCACCTCCAGCGAGATCTCCGATCTCTCGGCGCAGCTCGTCGAGGACCTGGGCTTCGAACTCACGAGGAAAAACGATCTCAGTTCCCTTTACGTGAACGGCATGCTCGGCGCCGCCGGCGTCCTGTTGCTGGTCTGGGTCGTGGCCGGCGCGGTCCGGCTGCGCTCCGTATCCACGCCGGCGCCGGAGGCCGCCCCCGGGCCCGGTGCCGCCGCCGTCGCGGGCGCCCGGGACCCGGCCAGCTCGCCGGC
>VXNE01000355.1:3662-5117 GCA_009840715.1 Gammaproteobacteria bacterium | reverse complement strand
GGCTCGTTGCGGGCACGCGCCGCCGCGAACTCCGCGTCGATGGGCTCGCCCTCCCAGGTGGTCTCCATGAACGCGAGGCCGTCGCTCTGGTTCGTGTTGTGGGGGATGCCCATGGCCTCGATGCCGGCGGCGCGCTTTGCGTCGAGCCACGCCCACAGATCCGAAGGATCGCCGGAGTCCCGCCAGGTGAAAGGCAGTTCGGGCACGTCGCTGCCCCGGAAGATGACGTTGCGGTGCAGGTGGCGGCCCCCCGGCGTCGGCGTGTACTCGTAGCCGATGAGCGCGGTGAACGCGCCGGGGTCGTTGTGGCGCTCCGCGGCCGCGACGCTCTTCTTCCAGGCCGTGGCGATCACCGGATCCGCGGCCGCGGTGCTGCCGTTCATGGCCTGCAGGAGATTCGGTATGCGCTCGTTGGACTCCTGCCGCGAGAGCGAGGGCACGAAGAGATCCGTGTCGGGATGTCCGTAAGTCGCGCTCGCGGGATCGATGAGCGCTGCGTGCACGCCCAGGTATTCGCCGTGGTCCGTCACCGCGAGAAAATCGAGCGGAGCGCCGGACAGGCGGAGCGTCTCTCCCGACGGGTGCGGGATCGGTTCGCCCCTGGCGTACCGGTAGGCGTGGTCCGGGGTGGTGCGCACGGAACCCAGGAAGGCGTCGAACGAGAACATCGTGTGGATGTGCAGGTCACCGAAGAGGGCCCGCCGCTCGGGAGTAACGGAGTCCTCGCCGAAGGCCCAGGGCGCGCCGGCGAGGACTGCGGCGAACAGCCACGTGGCGCGTGCGTTCATGATCACCCTCCCGGCGAGTACCAGATCGACGAACTCCACGCCCGTTCCTGGATGGTGGCGGGCAGGTCCGAGTTCGGCGGAATCCCAAGCCGCAGCGCGTCCCACGTCGACCAGCGGCAGCTCGGATTCTCGAGCACGCGGACGTAGTAGAAGGCGCGCTCGGCCGCGTCGAAGTCCGGGTCCGTCCATACCGTCCGGAGCTGGGTAGCGCCCTTGTCGCGGCTGATCGAGCAGTCGGTGAGGTTGACGCGTGCGCCGTTGTCCCCGCAGCGGTGCGTCTCGGGATCCGGGACGAGTCCGTCGGAACACGCCACGTCGTACACCGCCTCCTGCGCCGCGCCGTCCTCGAGCCATCCCTTGACGATCTGCGCGCGCTGTAGCCAGCCCGAAGCCGGGTCCCGCATGGCCTGCACGAGGAAACTCGGCGGGCCGTCCGCCGCGGTCGGAAGGACGCCGCCCATGGGCACCCCCGCGCCGTACGCCGTGGCGATGGGGTCCGACGCGCCCTCGAGCGCCGCGGCCAGGCCGAATCCGCCGAAGAGCCGCACGCGGATACGCGGGCCGGAGGTCCCGAACGACTCGCGGCGGCGCATGGCGTCGTAGATCGCCGCCCGGGAGTTTTCGTCGGCCCACACGGCGGCCAGCCCGCCGGTCCCGTGGGTGGCCT
>VXNE01000355.1:0-3652 GCA_009840715.1 Gammaproteobacteria bacterium | reverse complement strand
TCGCGCGGCGTCCAGAAGCCCTCCCAGGAGTCCCGGTCCGGGCCGTACGCGGAGCCACGCGCCTGCGGGGTGTTCCTGCGGCCGCTGAAGTGCCTGTCCTCCTCGAACGAACCGGCCGAGACGTGGCTGTCGCTTGCGGCCACGACGCCGAGCTGGTACGGGTTGACACCGACACGCTCCTCGAACGCGAGGCCCGTCTTGAGCGCGTCGCGGAGGTAGCTGCCCTTGAAGACCGAGACCGGGTCCGTGTTGTTCACGCGGTCGAGGTAATAGCGCACGATCTCGAAGTCCGCCCACTCGTCATTGGGGGACAGCGAGGGGTGGGTCTCCGAAGTGCCCTTCAGCTGGGTGATCTCCGCCACCGGCTCGTTGCGCATGCGCATCGCGGCGAACTCGGCGCCGATCGGTTCGCCCTGCCAGGTCGTCTCCATGAAGGCGAGCCCGTCGCTCTGGTTCATGTTGTGCGGGATGCCCATGGCCTCGAAGCCTGCCGCGCGCTGCTCGTCGAGCCACGCCCAGAGGTCCGCAGGGTCGGGCGAGTCTCGCATGCTGAAGGGCCGCTCCGGCGCCTGGTCGCGAAAGATCACGTTCCTGTGCAGGTGCCGGGTGCCGGGCGAGGGGGTGTACTCGTACCCGATCAGCGCCGTGAACGTGCCGGGGTCGTTGTGCCGGTTCGCGGCGTCCACGATCCGCGTCCACGCGCTGGCGATCACTTCGGGGCGGGACGCGGAGCTGTCGGGGAGGAACGTGCGGAGCTCGCGCAGGAAGGCGAAGTACTCCGCTATCGAGAGCCCTTCGGGCGGCAGGATGCGGTCGGTGTCGGGATGTCCGTAGGTGAGGCTGCCGGGCTCGATCAGGAACGCGTGCACGCCGAGGAAATAGGCGTGGTCGGTCACGGCGAGGAAGTCGAGCGGGGCCCCGGAGATACGGATGCTCTCGCCGGACGGATGCGGGATCGGCGCGCCCTTGGCGAAGAGGTACGCGTGGTCCGGCGTCGTGCGGACGCTGCCCATGAACGCGTCGTGGGAGTACATCGTGTGGATGTGCAGGTCGCCGAAGAGCGCCCGCCGGTCCGGTGGGCCGGTGTCCGCGGCCACGGCATTCGGCATCCACGCGAGCAGCGCGGCGAAAAAGCAGGCGGTCGTCCTGTTCATGCTCCCTCCCTATGGTCCCTCCGCATGAGGTCGATGGCCTCAGCGGTCCGGCGCGTACCAGATCGACGAACTCCAGGCGCGTTCCTGGATCGTCGCGGCGAGGTCGGGGTTCGGCGGGATGCCGAGGCGCAGCGCGTCCCAGGTCGACCAGCGGCAACTCGGGTTTTCCAGCACGCGCACGTAGTAGAAGGCGTGCTGTGCCGGATCGAATGCCGGGTCCGTCCAGACGGTGCGCAGTTCGGTCGCTCCCCGGTCCCGGCTCACGGAGCAGTCCGCCAGGTTGACCCGGGCGCCGTTATCGCCACAGCGATGTGTGTCCGGGTCCGGGGTGAGGCCGTCCGAGCAAGCCACGTCGAACACGCGTTCCCGGCGCTCGCCCTCCTCGATCCAGCCCTTGATCACGTGCGCGCGTTGCAGCCAGCCCGACGCGGGGTCCCGCAACGCGATGACGAGGAAGCTTGGCGCCCGTCCGCCCGACCCGGAAAGCTCGCCTCCCATCGGCACGCCGTGACGGTACGCCGCGGCGATCCCGTCTTCGGCATGGGCCACCGCCTGCGCCAGGCCGAAGCCGCCGAACAACCGTACGCGGATGCGCGGGCCGGACGTGGCGAACGACTCCCGGCGCCGCATCGCGTCGTAGATCGAAGCGCGTGTGTTCTCTTCGGCCCAGACTCCGGCAAGGCCGCCCGTGCCGTGGGTCGCGTGGCGCGGCGTCCAGAAGCCGTCCCACGAATCGCGGTCCGGACCGTACGCCGAGCCGCGGGACTGCGGGGTGTTCGCCCGGTTGGTGAACATCCTGTCCTCCTCGTACGAACCGGCCGAGACGTGGCTGTCGCTCGCGGCCACCACCCCGAGCCGGTATGGATTGAACCCTTCGCGTTCCTCCATCTCGAGCCCGGTCAGCAGGGCGTCGCGCAGGTAGCCCCCCTTGAAGACCGTGATCGGGTCCTTGTTCTCCGCCTTGTTCAGGTAGTACTGCACGATCTGGAAGTCCGCCCACTCGTCGTTCGGGGAGAGGGCAGGGTGGGTCTCAGACGTGCCCTTCTTCTGGGTGAGTTCCACCACGGGCTCGTTGCGCATCCGGGCCGCGGCGAAGGCGGCGTCGATGGGTTCCCCCTGCCAGGTCGTCTCGGGAAAGGCGAGGCCGTCGCTCTGGTTCGTGTTGTGGGGAATGGCCATGGCTTCGATACCGCGCGCACGGAGCCCGTCCAGCCACGCCCACAGGTCGGCGGGATTGGCCGAGTCCAGGGAGCTGAAAGGCCATTCCGGCGCCTCGGCCCCCCGGAAGATCACGTTGCGGTGCAGGTGCCGCACCCCGGGGGACAACGAGTACTCGTAACCGATCAGGGCCGTGAACCGGCCCGGGTCGTTGTGCCGTTCCGCGGACTCGACGATCTTCCGCCAGGCCCAGGAGATGACGGGCTTGCCAGTGATGTCCGTGCCGCTGGCAAGAAACCGCCGCATGTCCGCCTGGTAGGCGTAGTACTCGACGAGCGACAGCGTCTCGTCCGGCAGCACGCGGGATGTCTCGGGATGCCCGTAGGTCACGCTGTCCGGGTCGAGCAGCGCGGCGTGCACGCCCAGGTACTCGGCATGGTCCGTTACAGCGAGAAAGTCGAGGGGCGCACCGGTCAGGCGGATCATGCTCCCGTCCGGGTGCGGGATGGCCGCGCCTTTCGCGTACCGGTAGGCGTGGTCGGGCGTCGTGCGTACGGTGCCCATGAAGGCGTCGAAGGAGTAGGTCGTGTGGATGTGCAGGTCGCCGAAGAACGCCGACCGCTCCGGGGCTTCCCCCTCGTCCGCAAGGGACGCCGAAGCGAGCAGGGCGATCACCGCCAGCAGCGTCTTCATCTTCATGCCGTCACTCCCGGATCCCACCCCGCACCCATTAATGCCCCGCGGCGCGACGATTGCAACGTCCGCCCGCGCCGGATATGTCTCTAGACAGCTTAATTTGAAAGGGTTAAGTCTCTTGGGTTATAAGGGGTCGGTGAAACTCCAGCAACTCCGCTACATCTGGGAGGTGTCGCAGCACGGCCTGAACGTCTCGGCCACCGCCCAGAGCCTGTACACGTCGCAGCCGGGCATCAGCAAGCAGATCCGCCTGCTCGAAGACGAGTTGGGGGTCGAGATATTCACACGCAGCGGCAAGCACCTGACCCGGGTCACGCCGGCCGGGGAGGCGATCCTGGCCAAGGCGGAACGCATCCTGCACGAGGTGGAGAACATCCGCCAGGCGGCCCAGGAACACCGCGACGAGCGCCGCGGCAGCCTGTCGATCGCGACCACGCACACGCAGGCGCGGTACGCGCTCCCCCCGGTGATCGAGGCCTTTCGCGCCGAGTATCCGGAGGTGGCCCTGCACATGAACCAGGGCACGCCCATCCAGATCGCGGAACTCGCGTCGACCGGCAAGGCCGACTTCGCCATCGCGACGGAAGGGATGGAGCACTTCAAGAACCTGGTGATGATGCCGTGCTACGAGTGGAACCGGGCGG
>VXNE01000474.1 GCA_009840715.1 Gammaproteobacteria bacterium | reverse complement strand
GCAACTTCCCCCTTCACCAAGCTTCGCCTGGCGCAAGACGAGCCCCGCCCCTACAGGGCCTGCCTCGCCGTCAGCGTGAGCTCCGCGCCGCCGATCCCGGGGCCGTCCGCGAGGGGCCAGGCGAAGTCCAGGTGCAGCACGCGGCCGCGCTGCGTGCGGGTCGACTCGAACCGCAGCCCGACACCGACGTCCGCGATCACGCCGAACGGCTCCCTGTCGGGGCCGCCGGAAAACCACGCCCGCCCCACGTCGGCGAACAGCGCCGCTCCGACCCGCAGGATGCGGAACAGGTACAGGTCCGAGAAGTAGCGCTCCTCGAAGGTCACCACGAAGCTGCGGTCGCCGGCCTGGTACCGGTTGGGAAAGCCCCGCAAGCCGTTGTCCCCCCCGAGGAGCAACTGCCGGTCGGCACGGAGATCCCTGGCGTAGCTCCACGTGCCGCTCGCGTGGAAGGCGAGCCGCGGCGTCTGCCGGTAGCGGTACCTGAGCCACACGCTTCCCAGGAAGTCCGTGAGGGCCCCACCGTCCGTGTCGAGGAGGCCGTCGAACTGCGCCCCGAAGAGCGTCAGGTGTCGACCGTCCGCCGTTCGATGGCCATCCTGGAACGACCCGTTCAGGACCAGCCGCGAGTCGTCGTCGCCCCCGAACGCCGCGTCCGAATACCCCACCAGTAGCGAGTACCGACGTCCCAGGTAGATGTCCTCCGTGCTCTGCAGGCGGTCGACGTTCCTGGACTTGGCGAAGTCGTCCTCCACACGCTCGTAGGAGATCCACGGATAGCCGAGCGTCCGGTCCCGGAAGTCGACCGGCGCGCCGCGCAGTTGCGCCAGGTCGCGGTCCTCGTAGCGGTAGCCGTACGACCAGCGCGTGGCGAACCGCCCCACCAGACCCTCCGAGAAACCGCGGGACACCTCGAACGAGCGCGTCTTCGCCTCGAGCACGGCGTACTTGCGGTCGAGCAGGTAGAGGCCCTGCTCGCTCTCGCGCTGATCCATGCGCGCGGCCCACGCGCGCCGCGTGTCGAGCGAGAAGAAGGGCCGCGCGAGCTCCACGGCCCAGCGTCCGCCGTCGTCGTTGTCGAGGACGGTGACCCCAAGCTGCGTCCGGCTGTGCCCAAGGTTCGGGTCGAGGTAGTTGACGGCGATGCCGCTGCGGTCGAGGTCGTCGAACCACGACGCCGAGAGTTCCGACCCCGTTCCCCCCACGTTGCCGTCCGACAGGCCGAACTCCAGCCGGTCCTCGCCCCCCGTGCGCGTGAACCCGACCTGCGGCGCGAGCGTCCACACGTCGCGGGTCACCACCGCGACCTCGATGTCGTCCTCGCACACGCGGTTGACGAGCACGCGGGCGTCGTACAGGTAGGACTTGGCGCGGAGCGCCCGCTCGCTCTCTTCGAGCACGCGAGCCGTCGCCCGGTCTCCGGTCCGGAAGAGGATGACGTCCGCGATCACGCCTTCGCGCGTGTCGATGTGATAGCGATTGGCCGCGCGGAACAGGCGGTTGTTCTCGTCCTCCCGATCCGTCGCGAAGATCCGCTGCCGCACGATCGCGACGTCCCTGACACGGTAGTCGCGGTCCCGGTCGATCGCGTGCCCCGACAACTGCTCGATGTCGGTGTCCCGCAGCGCGGCAACGTCGTGACGGAGGGGTCCGCAGGATTCTCCGGCCCCCGACGCACAGACCGCCAGCAGGGTCGCCGCACAGCCGGCAAGCCGTCCCGAGGGCCGGGTTCGCATCACGGGTGCAGGTCCGCTACCGCGGCCGCCGCAGCTCTTCCTTGATGATCGCCACCTGCTCCCGCGTGACCGGCTCGAACCCCGGGATCATGCAACTCGGCCCCCAGGTTCCCCGGCCGATTCCCATCTCGTAGAAGCCCTGGATGGTGTCCATCGAACAGAGCCGGAACGACCGCGTCTCCAGGCGCATCGTACCGTTGCGCCTGAGACCCGGACACCGGTGCTGGAACTGGACCAGGTATTTCTCGTCGCCACGCAGATGGAACACCACGAAGCGCTCGTTCAGGATCTCGGTGCGGCTGATGCGCGAACGCGCGATGCAGCTCTCGGTGGTGTCGTAGTCCTCGACCGCATCGACATCGAGGATCTCCGCAATGATCGCGTCGAGGTCACGCTCTTCCGCCGCTTCCTCCGCCGCGCCTTCGCCGGGCTCCGCATCGGCCCCGTTTCCACCGGCGTTCTCCGCGGCCCAGAGCGATGAACAGAGCACCGCCGCAACCCACGCCGCGACCAGTTTGCTCATCCGCCGTCTCCTTCCGCCGCCGGACCGCCGCCCCGCCGCGCGGCCTCGCGTTCGGACACGATGGCGCCGCGGAGCCCTTCCACCTGCCCCTCGTCGATACGCTCGAAGTCCCCGAGGACGCACGTGGGTGTCGGGATGCCGAACCCGCCACGCTCGGCCCCGCGGAAATGGTCGTGCGTGCACACGCGGCTGCTGCGCTGGCTCACGTAGATGATCATGTCCTGCTCCAGGCCCGCGCACCGGGTACGCAGCCGGTTCAGCCAGGTCTTGCGCCGTCCGACGAACAGGATGTTGAACTCGTCGAGCACTTCGATGCGCCGGTAGTCGCGCGACGAGATGCAGCGCTCGGCGTCCTGGTATTCGCTGGGGTCGAGGGGGTTGTTGAGGATCGTCTCCACGTCGATCCTGCCTTCGTGGCCGGCGTTGTCGTCGGCTTCGGCCTCGGCCGCCGACACCCCGGAGCCGGCGGACACTGTCAAAACTGCCAGGACGACTACCAGCACTCCTGTCGGCACTTCTCGCTCCAACTCGCCTCGCCCTAATGGATCTCCCGGGGACGACCTCCACCCGACGCGGCGGAGTTTACACCCGCTCCCGGCCGCGGATCAGCCGATGTACCGCCTGCGCAGGTGGGCCAGGAAGGCCTCCACGCCGAGTTCCCCACCGGTCACCGCGTGCACGATCTCCAGCGTCCCGCGCGATCGTCCAACGGAGTGCACGCTCGCCCGCAGCCACTCGCGGAGGCCCTCGAAGTCGCCGCGCGCGATCGCGTCGTCGAGGTTCGGGAGGTCCTCGGCCGCGGCCTCGAAGAGTTGCGCCGCCGTGAGCGCCCCGAGCGTGTAGGTCGGGAAGTACCCCACGAGGCCAGTGAACCAGTGCACGTCCTGCATGGGGCCGTCGCGGAAGTCCCCCGACGTGTCGATGCCGAGATACGCCTGCATGCCCGCGTTCCAGGCGGCGGGAATGTCCCCCACGTCCATTTCGCCCGCCACGAGCGCCTGCTCGATCTCGTAGCGCAGGGTGATGTGGAGCGGATACGTCACCTCGTCCGCGTCGACGCGGATGCGCCCGGGGCGCACCCGGGCGGCGATGCGCCCGAGGTTGTCGGCGGACCACGCGGGATCCTCCCGGTCGCCGCCGAACGCATCGCGCAGGATCGGCGCCGCGAAGCGGAGGAACTCGGCGCCCCGGCACACCTGCCTCTCCATGAACAGCGACTGGCTCTCGTGCAGAGCCATGCCGCCGGACTCGCCGACCGGCTGTCCGCGCCACTCCCGCGGCAGTCCCTGCTCGTAGAGCGCGTGACCTGTCTCGTGGAGCACCGCGAAGAGCGACTCGAGGGGGTCCGCGGCGCTGTAGCGCGTGGTGATGCGCACGTCGTCGGGCCGCCCGCCGCAGAAGGGATGGTGGCTCGTGTCGAGCCGCCCGCGGTCGAAGTCGAAGCCCAGGCGGCGCATGAGCGTCTCCGCGAGTTCCTTCTGGCGCCCCTCCTCGAACGCTCCGGGCAGGGGCAGGGGATCGCGCTGGGCCGCGAGGGCGGCATCGACCACGCCCGGCAGGGTTTCCTTGAGGCGCGCGAACACGGGATCGATCACCTCGCGCGACATGCCGGGCTCGTAGCCGTCCAGGAGCGCGTCGTAGGGCGCCAGCCCCAACGCCGCGCCGAGGCAGGCCGCCCGCTCACGCGCCAGCGCGAGCCCCTCCTCGAGCGGCGCCGCGATGGCGTCCCAGTCGTTCCTGGGCCGGGCTGTGCGCCACGTCTGCTCGCACAGCGTGTTCGCGCGGCTCGATGCCGCCACCAGGTCCGCGGGCACGGCGCGGGCGCGCAGCCACGCCCGCTCGATCTGGTCGACGTTCGCGCGCTGCCACGGGTCGAGGTCCGCTTCGGCCCGCGCGTCCGCGATCCACCCGCCGACCCGCGTGTCGGACACCCGGTCATGCGCGACGCGCGCCAGTTCCGCGAGCGACTCCGCCCGGGCCACTCCGCCGCCCGGCGGCATGTTCACGGCCTCGTCCCAGCTCAGCATCGCCTGGGCATGCCGGACATTTCCTACCCGTTCGAACCATCCATGCAATGCCGCGTAGCTCATGGCGCCTCCGTCTCCCAGGGGAAGCGGGGCAGGATACGCATTCCCTGCGCCACCGTCGCCGACCAACTCGCCTGCAGGTCGAGCAGCCAGGGCGCGTCCGCCTCGTAACGCTCGTGCCGGGACAGCCGCAACGCGTCCCGCTCGTAGATGGCGAGCTCGATGGGCGGACCCACGGCCAGGTTGCTGCGCATGGTGGAGTCGAGCGACACGAGGGCGCATCGGGCGGCGTCATCCAGCGGCGTCGACGGCGTCACGATGCGGTCCAGTATCGGCTTGCCGTACTGCGTCTCCCCGATCTGGAGGAACGGCTTCTCGGCCGGCGCGCGGATGCAGTTGCCCTCGGGATAGATGAGACAGATCTCGGGCGGCTGACCCCGGATCTGCCCGCCGATGAGGAAGCTGGCGTCGAAGTTGGCGTCCTCGTTGTGTTTCACGTGGTCGTTGCGGATGTCGCGGCTCATGCGTCCGACGTACTCCGCTGCGTCGAACAGCGTGGCCGCCTGCAGGAGCCCGTGACCGGCGGGCTCCTCGAACTGCCGGTCGATACGGTGCACCACGCTCTGGGTGGTGGAGAGGTTGCCGGCGGAGAGCAGCACGAACACCCGTTCACCGCTGACCTCGAAGCGGTGCATCTTGCTGTACGCGTTCACCTGGTCCACGCCGCCGTGCGTGCGCGAATCGCTGGCGAACACCAGGCCCTGGTCCGTCTGGATGGCCAGGCAGTAGCTCACGGCTCCCCCACCCGCCCCGAGGTTCTCCCCATTTCTTGATCTAGTA
>VXNE01000633.1 GCA_009840715.1 Gammaproteobacteria bacterium | reverse complement strand
TCTACGGCCTGATCGCGGAGTGCATCGCCGTAGCGCCCGACGGCGCCTGGGTAGAGTTTCGCCTGCGCGACACCCCCTATTGGCACGATGGCGAGCCGCTCGACGCGGAGGACGTGGCGTTCAGCTTCGGCGTCTACAAAGACCAGGCCCATCCGGCGATCGCGATCGCGGTCGCGGCGTTCTCCCGGGTGGAGATCCTGGACGGCAACCGGGTCCGCTATCACATCCGGCCCGGCTATCGCCACAACCGCCTGCTCCCCATCCGCATCGGCGAGCTGCCGGTATTGTCGAAGCGCTACTGGACCCGGCCGGGGAACGACCCAGGCAAGCCGGCCTCCACCCCGCCGGTCGGCTCCGGACCCTACCGCGTCGGCGGCTACAAGTTCGGTCGCTGGATCCTGTGGGAGCGCGATCCCGACTACTGGGCGCGGGACCTGCCCCCGAGCCGGGGCCGCTACAACTTCGACCGCGTCAAGTACGACTCCTTCCGCGACGACCAGATGCGCACGGAGGCCGTGAAGGGCGACCTGGTGGACATCCACGTCGAGAACGTGCCGCGCCGCTGGGCGACCGCCTACGACTTCCCGCCGGCGGACGCGGGCGTCTTTCGTCGCCAGATCCTGCCCCAGTCGCAACCCAGCGTCCTGTGGTGGCCCATCTTCTGGAACCTCGGCCAGGCGCGCTTCCAGGACCTCCGCGTGCGGGAGGCGCTGTGGCTCGTAAACGACTTCGCCTGGAGCAACCGGCGCATCGGGTACGGGTTCTACGACGTGGCGACGAGCTTCTTCCACAACTCCCGCCTCGCCGCCACGGGCCTGCCGAGCGAACGGGAGCTCACGCTGCTCGAGCCGATCCGGCACCTCGTCCCGCCGCGCGTCTTCACCGAGCCCTACGCGCCGCCGCCACGCCAGGGCAGCGGCTGGCATCGCGACAACCTCCTGCGCGCGGCCGCGCTGTTCCGCGAAGCCGGGTGGGTGGTGGACGACAAACGTCTCGTACACGAGCGCACCGGCGAGCCGTTCTTCCTCCGCTTCGTCATGTTCTCGCCGGCACTGGCGCGGTCCGTGATCCCGTATACGCACGTGCTCCGACGGCTCGGCATCGAGTCCTCGATCAAGTCTCCGGAGCTGTCGAACTGGCTCTACCGCATGCGCTCGGGAGACTTCGACGCGGGCGTCAACTGGTTCCGGCCGGACAACACGCCCACCCTCATCGTCAGAAACACGTTCTCCACCGCGTCCGCCGACCAGGCGCTCAGCGCCAACTGGGCGAACATCAGGAACCCGGCCATCGACCGGCTGATCGAGGCCCTGCAGTCAGCGACGACGTACCCCGACTATGTCGCCGCGGCGCGAGCCATCGACCGCGTCCTCCTGTGGAACTTCTACTACGTACCCGGCATGACGAAGGTGAAGGTCGGAGTCGCCTACTGGGACCGCTTCGGCCAGCCGCCCGCGACACCGCTGGACCGCACCGCCTTCATCGACAGTTGGTGGTGGGATCCCGTCAAGGCGCAGGTCGTCGCCGAGTTCACGGGCCGCGAGTGACGCGCCTGCCAGGCTACCGCCCCGCCTGGCGTAGCTCTCTTTCCATACTATGCCGCGCGTACTATATTGCTTGGGTGATGAGCCAAGACGGTCCCACAACAGGTCTCGGGACGCATCCCGGACGCGTTCTGCGCGCGGAACTCGACACCCGGGGGATGAGCGCCAACCAGCTCGCCCTGGCGCTACGCGTGCCGGCGAACCGGATCACCGCCATCCTGCGCGGCGAGCGGGCCATCAGCGCCGAGACCGCGGTCCGCCTCGGCCGCTACCTGGGAACGGGGCCCGCCCTGTGGATGAACCTGCAGACCCAGTTCGACATTTCCGTCGTGGAAACCACCAAGGGCGAGGCAATCGACCGCGAACTGGCCGGCGCGCCGCGCCCCTGACGCGGGTTCGCGGCCCGCAACTGTTTTCGGGCCTGCTCCTGTAGCGCGCGCATCACTCAGAATCCTCACAGGTTCCCCTACTCAAACTATCGTTCTTGTAACAGATTGTTTATCCGACACTATTGCATCCAGGTACGTGGACCCAATAGCACCGGCCGCTCCGTCGGACCGACACTTGCGACAGCGAGCGTTTCGTCCTTCGTGCCGACATGACCGGCGGGTCTGCCGTAGTGCGCGCACTACTCCCCGTGGGCCGGGCAACCTGTCGCGACCCGGTTGCGTGGCCGGTCGATCAGACCGACTGCTGGGCGCCGCTCGTGTCGGCGTCCGCACCTCCCACGGCGCGGACCACCGCCCGTTCCCAGCCCTCGCGCTGGGTGCGCAACACCTCCGCGACGACCGCGCAGCGCAGCCGGTCCCAATCGAGTCCGCTCGCCCGGGCTGCTGACCAGATGCAGCCCTCGAGCCACGACCGGTCCACCGTGCGGGCCTCCTCCGCGGAGAGCGAGCCGATCAGCCGCCGACCCAGGCGCACCGCCGCGGCCTCCGCTGCCTCCGTCGCCAGCAGGCCCTCGATGTGCTCGACCAGTTCCACCAACTCCGCCGGCGACTGCTCGTGCGGGCGCACGTTCACGGAGAAGCCCCCCGCGCCGTCGCGCTCGATCCGGGCAGCGACCATTGGCGCACCCCTGCCCGCAGACCCGACCCTGCGCTCGAACAACGTCTCCCGCGTCGCTTCCGCGCTCGGTTCCTTGAATAGCGCGTCGTAGAGCTTGTCGGCCGGCACGGCGCCGGGCTCCAGGGCGGCGGCGCGACGGCGGGCCGCCGCGCGGCGCGATCCCTCCGCATAGGCGTCCGCCAGCCGGTCCGCCGCCCGCCCGGTGAACTCGTGCATCACCGGGCGCACCAGCCGCGCGAGCCACCGTTCCGCGAACAGCGCCCGCGCCGTCCGCACCGCACGGGCCACGGTACCCCGGTGACAACCGAGTTCGTCCGCCAGGGCCGACTGGTTCTTGAACAGGCCCGCGTCGATCATGGCCTTCCACTGCACGGCGTTCTCCAGGGGCGAGACGTTCTCCGTCCAGGCGTTTTCGCCATGCATCAAGGTCGCGCACTGCGCGTCCGAGAAGGACTCGTCCCGCACCTCCGCACGCCACTGCACGCCGGCGCGGCGGCACGCCTCGAGGCGCCTGACGCCGAAGATCGCCTCGACCGCGTGGGTACCGCCTGGAGGCAGCCGCCGGGCGAGCCCGAGCTGCTGCTGGCCGTCCCGGGCGATGGATTTGGCGAGAGCCTCTATGGACGCTTCGTCCATGCCGGATCCGACGCGGTTGTGGAACTTCCAGGGCCGCACGACGGCAGGGTCGAACGCCTCCACCGAGAGCGTCTCGACCACCGGCGCCGGCGTGCCGCCCTCTACCTGACCTTCGTGCTGCTGGTCCGTCACCGGCACTCCCGTTTCTCCCGGCGCCTGACACGGGCCGCGCGCTTGGCGACCCGTGCGGCCTGGATGGCGAGTTCGCACGCACCATAGCAGAGAAATTTGACACGCGGAAATGCCAGGGACTCCGTTACGTCATGTCGGTGTCTCAATACTTGGCGACAAATCGAGCTTGGACCGGATACCGCAATCCGTCGGTCCTCTCGCGTACTACTCATCACGTATTACGTCTCACGGGCAACTGGGCCCGCACTTCGCCAGAGCGTTCCGGGCCGGTTACAGTTGCCGGTGGCAGGGGCCGCCGGCCGGTGGCGCCATCCAGACGGCTTGTTGGAGATACTCCATGCACATCCTGGAAATGGACGCGACAGACCTGGCCGCGCGCATTCACAGAGGCGAACTCGATTCGCTCGACATCATCGACGCGGCGATCAGCGCGTGCGAACGATTGAACCCGACCCTGAACGCCGTGTTCTCCACGCGATTCGAGCGCGCCCGGGAAGAGGCGCACGCCGTTGGCCGGCCCCCCGGCGCGCTGGCAGGCATCCCGACCCTGTTCAAGGACCTCGGCACGCCGGAGGCGGGAGAGCCGCAGTACCTCGGCAACCGTGTGCTCAGGGAACTCGACGCACGCGCCGACGCGGATTGTCATGTCGTTCGGAAGCTGAAAGACGCGGGCGCCGTCTCCATCGGCCGAACGACCGTCCCCGAACTCGCGAGCGGCAACTGCCCCGCCGCCTGCGAGAACGAGGCGTTCGGCGACACGCGCAACCCGTGGGACATCAGGCACACTCCAATGGGCTCCAGCGGCGGCTCGGCGGCGGCGGTGGCGGCCGGTATCGTCCCCGTCGCACACGGCAACGACGGCGGCGGTTCAATTCGCGTACCGGCCAGCGCCAACGGGGTGGTGGGACTCAAGCCCTCACGGGGACGCGTCTCCTGGGGCCCCATCCTCGCCGAGAGCTGGGCCGGTCTCGCCACCCAGGGCATGCTGACGCGGACGGTGCGGGACAGCGCGCTGACCCTCGACACGATCGCCGGCTTGATGCCGGGAGACCCCTACGGGTGCCCCGCTCCGGCGGGACCGTTCCGGGAAGCGGTGTCCACCGACCCGGGCCGCCTGCGCATCGGGCTCTGCGACGTCAACGAGGCCGGGCCGCTGCATCCGGCCTGTCGCGACGGCGTGCGGGCGGTCGGCGACGTGCTGGCCGACCTCGGACACCGGGTGGAGCCGGCATGGCCGGCGCCGTTCTTCTCGGAGCGCCTGGTCGACCTCTGCCTGACGATCGTCTCGGTGGGGATCGCACAAACTGTCGGCCTGCTCGAGTCAGCCCTCGACAGGAGCTTCGGCGAGGACGACCTGGAACTCGGCACGTGGCTGGAAGCCGAACGCGGCCGCGGGATTTCCGGTCCCGAGTTCCTCGACGCCGTCACCCGGCTGAATCGTTTTGCCCGCGAGATGGCGGCCTGGTGGGAGGGGGAGGAGGGCTTCGACCTGCTCCTGAGCCCGACCCTGGCCGCGCCCCCACCGGAACTCGGTGTCCTGGTACGCCATCCCGAAGACCGCGTTGCCCTGTGGCGGGACAGGATTCCCTACACGCCCCAGTTCAACATCACCGGGCAGCCGGCGATCTCGTTGCCGCTGTGCGTGAGCGCCGAAGGTCTCCCCATCGGCATCCAGCTAGCGGCGCGCTACGCCGACGAGGGCACTCTGATTCGCGTGGGCAGCCAGCTTGAGGAGGCCATGCCGTGGAGCAGGCACAAGCCTGCGGTGTG
>VXNE01000121.1:1086-5165 GCA_009840715.1 Gammaproteobacteria bacterium | reverse complement strand
GCTCCCCGGAGCTACTTAAGGGTCTTATACAGAGGGCGAAACGTCGGTTGCGGCGCTTGGTTACAAAACCGCTTCCGCGACCTGGGAGCGGTCGACCACCAGCTTGTGGGGCTGCTTGCGGCCATTGCCGAGAATCGCGCAGTCCCGAATCCAGTCGGCGTCCTGGAGCTGCTGGAGCGCCTCGCGCAGGTCGGCCATGAAGTACTTGTACGGACCGTCGTGGCCGATCGTGGCCTGCAGCTTGCGCGTGAAGATCTGGTACTTGCGCGGCTGGCCGGACAGGAAGCGATGCACGGACTTGCCGACATCGGTGCGAAGTCCGCGGCGGACGTTCCAGTCGACGTACGTGTACGCGCGCTCCAGCCACTGCGCCATGATCGGCGAGAACTGCACGTACAGGACGGCGTTGTCCTCGTAGACGTCCCAGCGCACGTGCACCAGGTCGATGGTCGTGCCGGCGAACCGGACCTTGTCCCTGGTCTCCTTGTTCAGTTCGATCTTCGTCGCCGCGAGGCGCCGCACGGACTGCAGCCGCAGCTTGTTGTTGCGGCCGCCGACGGAGGTCCCGCACATGGCCTGGATGTCGCTCAGCATGCACAGCACGACATGCACGTGGACATCGGGCTCCTCGTCGCTGGCGTAGAGCTTCGAGACGGGGTACGGCATCTTCGCCGGGTTACCGATCAGCATGTTGTGGCGCAGCCGGCCGAGCGCCATCAGGGTGTCTTCGTCGTAGACGGTCAGCGGCGGCCCGAACTTCCTGCCCGTGCCCCAGGACGTCCGGAACGGCAGCGAGTGGTCCTGGTCGAGGCGCGCGCGCTGCCGGCGGGCGCGGCCGGGTACGAAGATGGGAATGCGGGTGAGGAGCGTCGGGAACTCGTTCTGCGGGTGAATGCTCACGGCGGTGAACTGGCCGCTGCGCTCGAGCTCGAACAGGTCGAGCTGGGCGCGCTCGACGACCGCCTCGCTGGTCCTGCCCCGTGTCCCCTGCCGTTGCGGCGGCGAACTCTCGCGCGCGATGCGGGCTACCGCCTCGCTGGTGCCGACGTGCAGCGACACCTCGAGGTCACCCTCCTCCGCGGCGAGCAGCTCCTGCATGCGTGCGAACGTGCCCTGGAGCAGCCACTCGCGCACGTACCGGTTGGGCGCGCCGAGCAGCAGGCGGTTCCCGCGGCGGTGGCAGCAGAGCGGCCTGATCCAGGTCACGTAGTCGCTGTCGGTCAGTTCGGCCTTCAGCGTCCTGCGGCACGTCTCCCAGGCCGACAGGTCGACGTCCGCGGCGGACGTCTCTGTCTCCGCGAGGGCGCCGAGGGGCGTAGTGGATGGAGGATCTGCAGGCTGCGTCGGTGTTTCGGCCGGTGTCAGGTCCACCGACGCCCCGGCAGGGTGCGGGCTGTCCGGCGGCTTCACGGACCTGTGCCCGGAGAAACGCGTGTCGGTCGGCCTCGAACGGTCGTGAAGCCGGCGGACGGCCTGGTCTGCGGCGACCGCCAAGCGTGCGGGTACTTCGCGCGGAGATTCAACCTGTTCGCGATCCAGGCGCCTGAAGTTTCCGACGGAGCGTAGTATAGTTTCCGTCGAGGGCGTTTGCAAAATATCGGCGCCACGGCGGAAATTTCGCAACCCGGCAGCATAGCCGGAAACCATCGAAGACGGGTGCGCATGGCGGAGACTATAGAGGACGGGGGACTTTCGCAAACCGCGTGGGAACTCGACAAGGAGGACATCCGCGCCATCGAGGCGGCGTCGTACGCGGTCATGGAACGGCTCCGCGAGACGGTGTTCGCGCCGGGAGGCGTCAAGGAACTGAACCGGCGTTTCTCCATTTCCGAGGCGGCGGGCATGGTCGGCCGCAGCACGACCTCGATCCGGCAGGCGGAGCAGAGCGGCAGGCTGCCCAGGCCGGCGCTGGGCGAACGCGGCCGGCGCCGCGGCTACACCCTTCCCGAGGTGAACCGGATGCGGCGGGTGTTCGGCACCCTGCCCTGGCGTGACCCGGAGACCGACGACGCACTGGTGCTCGCCGTGCAGAACTTCAAGGGCGGCGTGGGCAAGTCGACGCTCACGGCACACCTGGCCCAGTACCTGGCGCTGCGGGGTTACCGGGTGTGCGTCATCGACTGCGACCCGCAGGGCAGCACGACTAGCCTGTTCGGGATCAATCCCGACTACGACCTTGATGTCGAGGACACGCTGCACCCGTTCTTCCATGGCGACCGCGAGATGCTGGAGTACGCCGTGCGCGACACGTACTGGGACCAGCTGTCGCTGATCCCCTCCAACCTGTCGCTGTACAACGCCGAGTACTTCGTCGCGGCCCGGCTGCCGGGCAATCCGGGCATGCTCGACCGGCTGCGCCGGGGCATCGCGGGAATCAAGCAGCGCTTCGACGTGGTCGTGGTGGATCCGCCCCCGGCGCTCGGCATGATCTCGCTGAGCGTGCTGCGGGCCGCGAACGCGCTGATCGTGCCGTGCCGGCCGGCGACGATCGACTTCGGTTCCACGGCGCATTTCTTCACGATGATGCTCGACGCTCTGGAGACGCTCGACCGCCACGGGCTGTCGGGGCGCTACAAGTTCCTGCAGGTGCTGGCGAACGACATGGACGAAGGCAAGTCGGCGCACGCGCGAATCACGGCGATGATGCAGCAGGTCTAC
This sequence comes from Gammaproteobacteria bacterium, assembly GCA_009840715.1. Lineage (GTDB taxonomy): Bacteria > Pseudomonadota > Gammaproteobacteria > Pseudomonadales > Azotimanducaceae > VXNE01. Next base: position 2,507 of record VXNE01000121.1, on the reverse strand, counting down.
GGTGCCCGGATGATGTCGACCGTGATGAAGGACAGCGCCGAGATCGACAACGCCTGCGGGCGCCTGATGACGGTGTACGAGCTCGAGGCGCCGATCACGTCGCGGGACGTGCATCGCCGCGCCAAGGTGTACCTGGATGCGGTGAACCGGGAGATCGAGACACTGATCCGGAAGACCTGGCCCAGCCATCAGGACGCGCTGCGCCAGGAAGGACTGGTCTAAGAGGTAGGGAGGTCAGACGCGATGGCGGACTCCAACCGGCTGTTCGACAGGCTGGCGGCGGATGTCTCGCGGGCGCCGAGGGAGCGCGCCCGTAACGTCGGTCTGCTCGAGCAGCGCGACAACGAACTGAGCGAGTTGACGTCGGGGACCATCGAGGACCGGGTGCACCGCTGGGTCGACCCGGCCTGCTGCCGCATGTGGCCGCGCCATAACCGGCGCTACGACCTGCTCACGCAGGCGCGCTGCCAGGACCTGATCGACGGCTTCCGCGCCCAGGGCCGGCAGGAGTTTCCGGCCGTCGTGCGCAAGCTCGACGGCGACCCGCAGCATCAGTACGAGGTAGTCTGCGGCGCGCGGCGCCACTGGACCGTGACGTGGCTGCGCGCGAACAACTATCCGGAGTTCCGGTTCCTGATCGAGGTCCGGGAGCTGACCGACGAGCAGGCCTTTCGGCTGAGCGACATCGAGAACCGCGACAACCTCGACCTGAGCGACTACGAGCGGGCGGTCGACTACAAGGACGCACTCGGACGGTACTACAGCAGCCAGAAGGAGATGGCGGGCAGGCTCGAGGTGTCCGAAGCGTGGCTGTCCAGGTACCTCGACCTGGCGGCGCTGCCGGACGAGATCGTGCAGGCGTTCGGCGACGTGACGGAGCTGCGCGTCAAACACGGTCGCGATCTCAAGCCCTATCTGCGGGACCGGCAGGCGCGCGAACGCATGGTCGACCGCGCGCGGGGACTGGCCGCGGAGGACGGAGCGCGGCAGCCGCTGGCCGGTGCGCAGGTCGTGCGGGAGCTGCTGGCCGCAGCCGCGACCAGGCGGCGCGGCGGGCGGCGAACGCCGGTGGCCGCGTACCGCACGGACGACGGCAAGCTAATGGTGTCCGTGGACCGGCGGGGCAGGGCCGGTCTGGTGATGCGGGTCACGCGCGACAGTGGCGCAACGAAGGAAGAGTTGCTGGAGGCGTGCCGTGCGGCGATCGAGGAGCACCTCTGAGGCGCGGCGGATTGTCAGGTGACAATATCCCACATAAGTCATTGACTGTGAAGGATAAACAGGGTTCCTTCCACACCGGTAACGAGCCCGGCCCCGATCGGTGCGATTGTCACGCCGCCGCTTCCCGACGGGCGCGCAGGAACCCTGTCGTGGGGGGGGGGGGGGGGGGGGGGGGGGGGGGGGGGGGGGGGGGGGGGGGG
>VXNE01000121.1:0-1076 GCA_009840715.1 Gammaproteobacteria bacterium | reverse complement strand
CCCCCCCCCGCCCCCGCGGGCGCGCACCCCCCCCCCCCCCCCCCCCGCCGGGCCGCCCCGCCCGGGCGGCGGGTGGTGGGGCCCCCCCCCCACCCACCCGGCGGCGCCTCGCAGAGAATGGGGCAGGACAGGCAGGGGAGGGCACCGCCGGTGGACGGCCACGCGCGGATGAGCGAGTGGCGCGGTATCGACGAGCTCCATCTGTCGCCCCTGCGACCAGGGCGCTCGGTACCGAAGGTGCCCGCGCGGCTGCTGGAGGCGATCAGACGGCACGGGCCGATCGCGCCGGTGGTCGTACGCAGGGTGCGGGAGCACCACTACGAGATCCTGGGCAACGCCGAAACGTGGCTCGCGGCGCAGCGCCTCGGGCAGGAACGCGTCCCCGTCGAGGTGCTCCCGGATGTCGAGGACGAGGACGTGGCGGCGATCGTCGAGGCGACCACGCCCGGACTTGCGGAGAATCCGCTCGAAGAGGCCCGCCACCTCGCCGAGCGGCTGGACGACCTGGGCGGCAGATCGCGCTGGGGCGCGACGCGGCGGCTGGCGGCCACTACGGGATTGAGCCGCAGCTACATCTCGCACGCGGTGCGCCTGTTGCGGCTCCCGGACGACGTGCAGGAGCTGGTCCGAAGCGGACGGCTCGGAGTCGGTCACGCAAAGCTGCTGGTCGGCCTGCGCGACCCGGGCGCGCAGAGGGCGGCGGCACGGCGGATCGTCGCCGAGGGTCTGAGCGTGCGCGCTACCGAGACGCTCGTGCGGGACGCGCGCAACGGGGACCTCGCCCCCGCGGCGGCCGGCCCGGAAGAGGCCGATCCCGACATCCTGCGGCTGGAACGGACGCTGTCCGACACGCTGGGCTGCATGGTGCGGATCCGTGCGGCGGACGGCACGCTCACGCGCGACTACGGAGGCGACCTCGATGTCCTGGACGGCGTGCTCCGGCGCATCGGCATCACGGACTTCTGACCCGGGCGGCCACGCCCCGGCGGCGCGCACGTCATGCAGCGACGCGCGGCGTGGACCACGGGAAGCGAGTGACGTGGCGGTCAAGCTCGAAGCTCCGATCGGCACCGTGC
>VXNE01000585.1:1113-5199 GCA_009840715.1 Gammaproteobacteria bacterium | reverse complement strand
CCTCTGGGCTCGGGGGCGCGGCTATGGCTAAACTCCACCGTTCGGGGGGGTGTGCGCGGTGGTTTGGCCCTATACCTGGTCCGCGGCCGCGGCCGCGTGTCGGCTTACCGCCAGGGCAGCCCGCAACGCCTTTGCCGTCTCGCCGTCGGTATCCGCGAGTTCGAGGTCGCCGATGGCCTGCTCGAAAACTGCGTCGAGCTCGATCTGCAGGGAAGACGAGGCGGCGTCGACCGCGCCGGCGAGCTGAGCTTCCCGCTCGTCCAGCCGCAGGCGGGTTTTCATCAGGTCGATCAGGTTGGTCTCGCCATACGCTGCCTCTACGAGGTCGCGGGCGAGGGGGACCAGCCCGGGATCCAGATCTTCCTGACCGGCTTCGGTGAAGCTCTCGATGTTCTCCCGGAGCTGGTACATCACCAGGTTCGCGGCTTCTTCCACCGTGCCGATGAACTCACTGTCGGTCTGCCTCGTGGCGACTTCGAGCGCTATGTATCCCTGGTCGATCTGTTGCGTCAGGAGCGCTAGGCGTGCGTACAGCAGCAGGTCTTCGACCGCGACGGCGCCGGGCTCCGAGAGCATGCGGTAAGAGAGGTCGTCCTCGCTCGCCAGGGCGGCGGGCAGGAGCTGCCAACTGGTGGCGGCGATGAGTTTCTCGCGACTGCTCCGCGAGTCGCGCAGGCTCCCTGCGAACAGGTGCCGACCGTCCTCGATCCCCTGCGCGCTCTGCACCAGCGCATCAAGCAACTCGCGGATGCGCTGCGCCGCGTGCTCGTGACCCGCGCCGGCCAGCACATCGAGCTGTCGGCGAGCCTCCGCCGCGTCGGCGTCCACGGCTGCCCTGGACGCTGCCATGGCCTCGGCGGACGTGTCGGCGCGAGTCCTCGTCGAGGCCGTGTCCGCCAACGATCTCGCGTGTCGGGCCACGGCGAGGGTGGCGACGGTCGCCTGGATATGAGCGCCCCCCACCCGGTCCGCGGCGGACCCTGCGTCGACGATCCCGAGCGCGAGAAACGCCGCGAAGGCCAGACGTGCCGACGCACGCAGGCGGCGCATCACGACGCCTCTTCGAGACTGGCCACTGGTACGGATCTGCCGCCTGGGTCGATCACGGTCATGATCACGGCGTCGGAGCCCTGGTTGTCGCCCGGACCGTACTCAAGGTTCACGCCTCCGAGATTGATGGACTGCGGGGTTCGAAACGCGTCCAGAAAGCACTCGCGGGTCAGGTCCTCACATGCTTCGAGTCCCAGGATGGCCAGTCGCCCGGCCAGGTACCCTTCCAGGGAAACGAACCCGGGTTCCGCATCCGCGTCGAGCGAGCCCAGGGCGGCGCGGTACTCCGCCACCACGGGTGTGTCGGGATCGTCTGGCGCCGGCACGACCTGGGTGATGTAGACGCCGGCCGCTGCATCCCCCAGCTCACGCGCCAGGGCGTTGCTCCCGACGAACGACACCGCCATGAACACGGGATCGATGTCTGCTCGAAGCAGGGCAATCGCCCTGGCCACGGGCTGATAGGCGCCGATCATGACGACGGCCTCCGGGTTCGCGGCCGCGATATGGAAGACGGCAGCCTTGACCGCGCTCGAGTTCCGCTCGTAGTACCAGGTCGCCACGGGCTCGAGTCCACGTCGCGCCAGGGCGTCGAGCACGCCGTTCAATCCCGATTGGCCGTAGGAGTCGTTCTGGTACATGACGGCCACGCGGGTGACGCCGAGGTCCGCCGTAAGGCGTTCGACCATGTGCTCGGTCTCCTGCGCGTACGATGCGCGCAGGTTCACGACGGACGCGAGCTCGGGATTCCGCAGGAAGCCGGCGCCCGTGAACGGCGCGAGGAACGGCACGGCTTCGGAGTCGACCAGGCGCGCGGCGGAACGCGCAGTCGGCGTCCCCACGGCTCCGATCAGTCCGAACACCCTCTCCTTCGCGATCAGGTCACGTGTGCTCGCGTAGGCGAAACCCGGTTCGTACCGGTCGTCCATGGTGACCAGCTCCAGCATGCGCCCGTGCACGCCGCCCGCCTGGTTCCTTTCCTGGAATGCGGCTTCGATGCCCATGCGCATGGCGTGTCCGAGTGCCTGCGCGGGACCCGAGAATGCGGCGGACTGCCCGAAGACGACGCGGTCTTCGAAGACACCCGGGTTCGCCGGATCTCCAGCCACGGGCGCGGCGGCCGGCGGGGGCGTCCCCGGCGAAGTTCCGCCCGGATCGTCGTTCGGCGCCTCGCCCGCACAGGCGGTCACCAGGGCGAGTGCGACGCCCGTGACGAGGGATGCCAACGTCGCCTTCCCGCGGGAAGGCAGAGCTGCCCTGGTATCGGTCATGGGTTTGTTCCTCTCGAGAACCGCGAGTCGTGCAGGAACACGAGCCTCGGCTGCCGGCGGTGAGATCGGCCCACGCTATTGGTCCTTCGTTTCGGTGTCAAGCAGGGACGCGCCGTCGGTTCGGCCGGAGACGGGGTTGGGGTAGTCTTGCCGCAAACGGGGGAAGCCATGGCCGACTGGAAACGAAGGGAAGTCCGTGTCCCGGACGTGTGCGAGCCGATCAGCCACTACACCGACGCGGTCCGCTTCGGGAACGTGTTGTTTCTCTCGGGAATGGTGGGGGTCGACGCGAAGGGGCGCGTGATCGGCAAGGGCGATGTCGTGGCCCAGGCCAGGGCGACGTTCGCCAACATGCAGCGCATCCTCGAGGCCGAGGGGGCGAGCTTCGCCGACGTGCTCAAGGTGACGGTGTACCTGCGCAACGTCGAGGACCGCGCCCGGATCAACCCGGTGCGCGCCGAGTTCTTCGGGGACGCGCGGCCGGCGAGCACGCTGGTCGAGGTGTCGAAACTCGTCGCCCCGGAACTGCTGATAGAGGTCGAGGCGGTCGCCGGTTTACCGCAAACGGAGTAGAGTGAGATACGCGTCATGAAGCTCACTCCCGAAGAACTGGCGCGGTTCGAAGACGAGGGCTACCTCTTCTGGCCCGAGTGCTTCTCGGCGGAAGAGGTAGCGGTGCTGCGGCGGGCCGCCGACGAGGTCTACGCCATGGACCGCGAGGAGGTGTGGCGGGAGACGAGCGGCGTGGCGCGCACGGCGTTCGCCGCGCACACGTATCACGAGGCATTCCGCCGCCTCGGGCGCCATCCCCGCCTCATCCGACCGGTGATGCAGCTCGTGGACGGTCCGGTATACATGCACCAGTACAAGGTCAACGCCAAGGCGGCGTTCGACGGCGATATCTGGCAGTGGCACCAGGACTTCGGCACCTGGCACCGCGACGACGAGATGCCGGAGCCGCGGGCAATGAACATCGCGGTGTTCCTGGACGAGGTGACAGCCGCCAACGGTCCCCTGATCCTGCTGCCGCGGAGCCACAAGGAGGGTGTGTTCAAGGCTGGGCACGACCTCGACACGACGAGTTACCCGTTGTGGACGCTCGACCGCGCCACGGTCACCCGGCTCGCGGAACAGGGCGGGTGCGTGGCGCCGACGGGGTCGGCCGGAGGGATGATCGTCTTCGCCTCCACCCTCGTGCACGCGAGCGCCCCGAACATCAGTCCTATGCACCGCAGCATCGTGTATCTCTCCCTCTGCCACGTGGACAACCACATCCGGCGCTTCAAGCGTCCGGAGTGGGTCGCCCACCGCGACTTCCGCCCCATCGAGCCTCTTGCGGACGACTGCATCGCCGAACTCGCGGTCTCCGAACCGGTCGCCTGAAGGGCGCCGTGTACCTCCACGAGCAGCTCCGCGAGCGGGCCGCTTCGTCCCGGCCGGTGCGCGTCGCGCTCGTGGGCGCCGGCAAGTTCGGGTCGATGTTCCTGAGCCAGGTCCCCACGACGGAGGGGCTCGAGGTGTCCGTGATCGCGGATCTGGATCCGGAGCGAGCCCGAGCGGCGTGCCGTACCGTAGGGTGGAGCGACGCCCTCCTCGCCCGGACGCGCTTCACCGACGATGCTGTCGCGGCGGTCGCTGCCGACGATGTCGATGTCATGGTCGAGGCGACCGGCAGCCCCACGGCCGGCATCGCGCATGCACGCGCCGCCTTCGCGGCGGGCCGCCATGCGGTAATGGTGAACGTGGCGGCCGCCGTGCGCGCCGG
>VXNE01000585.1:0-1103 GCA_009840715.1 Gammaproteobacteria bacterium | reverse complement strand
CCGGCCGACGCCCCCCCCCGCCTCCCCGGCGGGCGGCAATCCGGAAATGGGCAACGGGGAGGCCGACTTGCTCGCGGGGCCGCTTCGCGGGGGCGAGGCCCGCGACGCCGGCGTCGTCTACACGATGGCCTACGGCGACCAGCCCGCCCTGACCTGCGAGATGGTCGAGTGGGCGCGCATCAGCGGCTTCGACGTCGTGGCCGCCGGCAAGGGGACCAAGTACCTGCCCTCCTACCACGGCTCGACGCCGGACACCGTCTGGGAGCACTACGGGCTCACGGCGGAGCAGGCCTGCGCCGCGGGCATGAACAGCCGCATGTTCAACTCGTTCCTTGACGGCACCAAGTCCGCCATCGAGATGGCCGCGATCGCGAATGCGACCGGTCTCACGCCGCCGCCCGACGGCCTGCGCTTCCCGCCGTGCGGCCGGGACGACCTTGCGCACGTGCTGCGGCCGGCGGCGGTCGGGGGACAGTTGCATCACAGGGGTCAGGTCGAGGTCGTTTCGTCTCTCGAGCGAGACGGCCGCCCGGTACCGAACGACCTGCGCTGGGGCGTGTACGTCGTGATCGAAGCCCCAAACGACTACGCGGCGGCGTGCTTCCGGGAGTACGGCATGAACACCGACGACACGGGCCGCTATTCGGCGATGTACAAGCCGTTCCACCTGATCGGGCTGGAGGTCGGCGTGTCCGTCCTCTCCGCCGGTCTGGTCGCCAAGCCGACGGGAGCGGCCCGGGAGTTCGTCGGCGATGCCGTCGCGACCGCGAAGCGGGACCTCTCCGAAGGCGAGTCGCTCGACGGCGAAGGCGGATTCACCGTCTACGGAAAGCTCCTGCCAGCGCCGAAGTCACTCGAGCGCGGCGCGTTGCCGATCGGGTTGGCACACGGCGTGACGTGCCGGCGGGACATCAGCGCGGGAGAGATCGTCGGCTGGGACGACGTCGAATGCGACCCGACGCTCGAGGCGGTCCGTGCGCGCCGCGAAATGGAGGCAAGGTTCGCGTAGGGGCGACCCTTGTGGTCGCCCGTGCCGATCGGAGCGTGGCTCCCGCGGCGGTCAGAACAGCCGGATGCGCGTTCTGCTCGGAGCCTTGGAAACG
>VXNE01000481.1 GCA_009840715.1 Gammaproteobacteria bacterium | reverse complement strand
ACGGCGCGGCCGCTGCCCGGGACGCCGAAGAAGCGTTCCACGGAGCAGCCCGATGTGACCGAGGGGAGGTACTCGTGGGGGCCAACATGGGAGACGACCACGTCGAAGAACCCGGGGAACAGCAGGGCCGCGCGCAGGGAGCCGTAGCCCCCGAACGAGGCGCCCGTGATGCCGACGCGGCTCGTGTCCATGTAGGGCCGGTCGACCGCCAGGTTCTCGATGGCCGCCTTGTGGTCCGCGGCGCCGAAGAGGTCCTCGGTGCCCGAGAAGGCATACCGGAAGTCCCGATCGCGGCGCGTGGTGCCGCGGCCGTCCACGGTCACCACCACGAATCCCGCCTGGGCCGTCGCCTGTGCGTCGCGTGTCGTGATGGCGGCGAAGTTGTCGAGGAAGGTGTGCGGTCCCGAGTCGATCTGCGGTCCCGGGTAGGTCTGGTCGACCACCGCGTACTTGCGCGCGGGATCGAAGTCGAGCGGCTTGAACAACGCCCCGTAAAGGTCGGTCTCCCCGTCCGCCGCCTTGACGACGAACCGTTCGGGCGGCTGCCAGCCGGTCTCGCGCAGCCGGGACGCGTCGGCGCGCAGCACTTCCGCGACCAGGTTGCCGTCGCGGTCGCGGATCACCATCGTCGGCGGCTGCTCGAGGGTGGAGAAGACGTCCACGAAATAGTCGCCGGACGGCGAGAACTTCGAGAGCGAACCGAACCCGATCCGCACGCCCAGGGCGTAGCGGAAGAACTCGTGGGCGGCGTCCTCGGGCGTGAGCAGTTCCGCGTCGCCGCCTTCGAACGGCGCGCGGTACAGGTGCGCGAAGTAGGGATTGCGTCCGTCCTCGCGGCCCCCCGCGGTGAAGTAGACCTCCCGCGCGGCGTCGTCGACGCGGATGACGTCGAAGACCACGCCGCCCTCGGTGACCTGGTTCTTGAGTTCGCCCGTGCGCGCGTCGTACAGGTAGAGGTGCCCGGCGCCGGAGCGCTGGGAGTACCAGAGCGCCTCGGACCCGTCGGCGGTGACGTGGAAGTTCGGCCGGTGGTAGTCCCGCGCCGAGAACGCGTAGAAGTGAGTCTCGCTCTCCTCCACGAGCGTGCGCACGGTGCCCGTGTCGAGGTCCATGGCGGCGATGCCATAGGTCTGACCGCCGTGGTCTGCCGTCACGAAGAAGAGTTCGGCGTCCGAGCTCCACCACAGCACATTCGACGAGAAGTGAAACGGCGCGAAGTCCTGCAGGCGGGCCGGGTCGACGTCCGCTCGGACGATGCGGCCGGTCTCCGTGTCGATGACCGTGATTTCTCTCGCCGGCGCCGTCTTCTCCCCCGGCACGAGCACTCGGTCGAGGTGGATGGCCGTGAAGGGCAGGTCGGGGGGTAGGTGCTCCTTGATGTAGGAGCGCACCGGCACGGCGCGCAGGTCCACCCGCATCGCGGCGAGGTAACGGCCGTCCGGAGACCAGTTCACCGACACGATCGGCGCCGATTCGCCGGACCGGCGGCGCTGGATCCGGTTCAGTTCGAAACCGAGGTGTCCGTAGGCGAAACCGTCCTCGCCATCGGTGGTGAGCTGCTTTCCCTCTCCCGAATCGAGGTCGCGGACCCAGAGGTTCGCGTCCCGGATGAAGGCGGTGCGGGTTCCGTCCGGCGATGCGCGTTCGGCGGACGAAGGCGGCGGCGATTCGTCCTTCGCGCACTCCGTGGCATCCGCAGAGCAGGCGAACACGCCGCTCGCCGTGGTGACGAGCAGACCGTCGCCCTCCAGCCCGAGCGCGGTAATCGGCAGGTTGTCCGCGTCGACCTCCTCGAGCCCCGCGTCGGCAAGCGACTCCGCGAGGCCGGCGTGATCGAATGCGGGCTCCTGCTCCCCGGATGCCGCATCGACTACGACGAAACGGGCGCCGTCGCCGGTCTCCTGCTTCATCCAGAACCGGTCTTCGTCCCCGATCCAGTGGGCCTCCGGGCGCAGGTTCGTCACGAGCGCCATCAGCGCCGCGGACTCGAACTCGGCGGGATCCTGCCGGGCCTCGTCGCTGTCCGTCGCGCAGCCACTGACCGCCCAGAGGGCAATCGCCGCCACGGCGACGGATCGTGTGTGAGGTGTCATCGTGCTTCGTCCTTCAGTAAAGCGGCGGCTCGAGTTCCTCGGCGGCATCCGCATACACCCACTTCAGGCCGTCCCCGATGATGATCGGCAACACGTCGAAGTGGTCCCGGTCGCGGTACAGGCGCGTCTGGAGCGCCAGCGACGGATAGCGCCGCAGCAGCAGGTTCTCCGCGAACAGCACGGTGCGGCTGACGATGCGCTGCGCCGACATCGGGAGATTGTTGGCCTCCAGGTCGCCGGCGCCGACGAAGATACGGGCCGGGAGGTCGTCGTGCTCGGCGGCGTACTCCGCCTCCAGGGTCAGGCTGAGCCCGTTGGTGCCGCTGCCGATGATGTAGCGGTCGAAGGCCCCGGGGCGCGCGAGCAGCGCGTAGCCGGTGAACGCCCCGCCCGCGGAGTGCCCGAACAGGGCGTGGTCGTCCGCCATGCGGTACTTCTCGGCCAAGAGCGGACGCAGCCGGTCGATGAGAAAGGCCAGGAAGGCATCTCCCTTGACGTTGGCAAACACGGCGTCCGGCTCGAAGCCCACTTCAGACATCTCATCGCGCAAGTAGTCCAGGGCGGGTCCCGGTTCCGAAAGCGACGATCCCGGCGGGAAGAGATCGACGGTCCGCTTGGCGAGCCCGGCCAGTCCTTCTTCGCTGGGATGCCCCACACCCACGACGATCAGCTCCGGGATCCGGTTGCCCGCCGCGTAGAAGCCCGCCAGGCCAACCGTCATGTCGAACAGGAGCGCGCCGTCCATGGCCCAGAGCACCGGGTAGCGCTTCTCGGGCAGCGCGTTGTAGGTGGCCGGCAGCGCGACCAGGACTTCGTGGTCGTAGTCGTAGCCCTCCGCCCGGAAGCGCATCGCCGGCAACTGCTGCATGGCGTAGTGGGCGCCCTCGACCTGGACCTGGTTCTGCTGCGCCCAGGCCATGCAACACGTAAGCAGGCCGGCAACCGCGGTCGGTATTCGTATTCGTGAAATCATCATTGCTTTCCGCTTAGCGCAACACTTCCGACAGCCACTCGTCGATGACCGGGATGTGCACGTCCGGCGCGGCGGCGTCCAGGTGGTTCCTGCCGGGAAGGATCTGGACATCCCAGCCCGCGGCTTCGAGTTCGGCACGGTTGCGGATGATCACCTCGCCCATGTGGGTCAGGGGTTTGCCGTTCAGGGTGGGGACGTCCTGGTCACCGATCCAGTTCAGCCGCGGCACGACGAGCGCGCCCTGGACCGCCCGGTCGTCGAAGCTCTGCAGGCCCTCGTAGTAGGTCAGGAACTGGCGGCCGTTCTCCGGCGAGTCGTACACGAGGCCATAGAGGGTGCCCGTACCCTCGGTCATCGTGCGCGCGGTTGTGAGCATGTCCTCGTAGACGCCGTCCATCACCGGGAAGCCCCCGCAGACCAGCGCCGTCAACCGATCGGTGCGCAACGCCAACTGCAGGCCGGTGACGCACCCCCACGAGAACCCCGCGTAGGCGAACTCCCGGGCGCCGGCCGCATCCGCGATCGCCAGGTAGTCGCGCGCGACGGCGGCGGGGGTCAGGGTGTACAGCTTCGGCTCGATCCCGGGGTACTCGATGAAGATCAGTCGGTACTTCGAACCGAGGGCATCGATGTACGCCTGCTTCGCCTGCCCAAGGGCTTCGCGAAAGACTTCGGGCATCATTTCCTGTCCCGGCAAGGCCGGCAGCGCGCGCGCCGCCGCGGTGCCCGGTCCGAGGAACAGGAACTTCTCCCCACCGCCGTGCACTTCGAAGTAGATCGGGGAGCCGTCGTGGGCGACCGCCTGCCCCGCCTCGGCCATCGCCGGGCCTGCCGTCATGCCGAGCAGCAGTGCCCAGGCCCAGGACCATCGCTTCGTTCGCTTCATCGGAATCCTCCTATCCAGATAGCGTCAGCGCCAAACCTGCTCCGCAACGCGCAGGTTGTTGCCGCCGAGCAACCCGCGCACCGCGCTGTCGTCCCAACCCTGTGTCAGGAGCCGCTCCGCGATCTCGGGTATGCGCTCCGGCTCCACCATGCGCAGCCCGCTTCGATAGCCCTTCTCCGGCGGGAACAGCTCCGGATCGGCCGCGATCAGGTCATCGAGCTCCGAGGCGTCGAACACGAAATCGAGCCCGAGCCCGACGTATTCCGGGCCCACGAGGTTCGCGACGTAGTCGATGTGGCGCACGATGGCGTCGGTCGAGTTGTCGTTGTCGCCCATGAAGAAGCCGATGCCGTTGACGTTTACGACACCGCCGCTCGCGGCGCACGCCTCGAGCAGATCGTCGGGGATGTTGCGCTCGTGGTCCCACAGGGCCCGCGGGTTGGAATGGGAGAAGATCACCGGGTTCGTCGAGTACTCGATCGCCTCCCGCGCCGTGCGGTAGCCGGTGTGGCTGCAGCAGAGCACCATGCCCACCCTTGCCATCTCGTCGATCACGCGCCGCCCGAAGTCGGTGAGGCCGCAGTCGTCGTCCTGACACCCGCCGCCGACGCGGTTGTTGCGGTTGTAGGCGATCAGCATCCACTTCACGCCGAGCGCGGCATAGGGCTCGACCAGTTCCGGCAGGTCATCGACGGCCACGGCGCCCTCGAGGTCGAAGGCGACGCCGAGCTTGCCCTCGCGCTTCGCGCGATGCACGTCGCTCACCCGGTCGACCAGCAGGTACCGTTCCGGGTGTCGCTTGATCCAGCTCCGGAACGTGGCCAGCATCTTGAACCCGAAGTGCCAGGGAAAGTGGTCGAAGGAGACGTTCAGGCTCACGAACGAGACGCCGCTCCGCCGATGCCGTTCGAGGTCGTCGAGGAACGAGACGTCCCCGGCCCGTACGGGCATGCAGGCGTGGTTGTCCCAGACGATCGCCTCGGCGAGCAGTTTCTCGAGACGGGTGGACATGAGCTAAGCCTCCCGGCTTGCGGTTACCGTACTGAGGACGGGCCTGATCCGCTGCGTCCTTGGCAAGCGGACCGCCAAATCGTTGGCGACGATCGGAAGACCACCATGCAACGCAGACATTTCCTGTCCGGGGCGGCAACGCTCGCCGCGGCTACGTCCATTCCCGGAGCTTTGGACGCACGGGCCGCCGACGCCCCCAACGTCACGGCCTCGAACGCGCCTTGGCCGCTGCGCGGATCGGAGAG
>VXNE01000254.1 GCA_009840715.1 Gammaproteobacteria bacterium | reverse complement strand
GCCCCCCTCACCGTATCAGCGCAGGATGCGGCGCGCCGTGGTCTGCACGTGCACCTCGTCCGCGCCGTCGTAGATGCGCGCGAAACGCGCATGGCGATACATGCGCTCGAGCGGCGTGTCCTCAGTGACCCCCTTGGCGCCGTGCACCTGGATCGCGCGGTCGACGGCATTGTGCAGCATCGTCGCGCCGTACACCTTGATCAGGCCGATCTCGACGCGCGCCTCGTCGCCCTGGTCGATCTTCTGCGCCGCGTGCAGCGTCAGCAGGCGGCTCGCCTGAATCTCGCAGGCGGTGTCGAAGATGAACTTCTGGATCTGCTGGTGCTGGCCCAGGGTCTTGCCGAAAGCGACCCGGGTGTTGGCGCGCTCGCACATGAGGTCGAAGGCGCGCTGGGCCTGACCGAGCCAGCGCATGCAGTGGAAGATGCGGCCCGGCCCGAGCCGGTGCTGGGCGATCTTGAAGCCCTGCCCGCGAGGTCCGAGCAGGTTGTCCTTTGGCACGCGCACGTCGTTGTAGGCGACCTCGTAGTGGCCGTCGTACTGGCCCATCACCTTGACGTCGCGGACGATGTCGTAGCCCGGCGTGTCCGTCGGCACGACGATCATCGAGAAAGCGGAGTGCGCGGGCGTGTCGTCGGGCTCGGTGCGCACCATCGCCGTCGTGTACGCGGCGGTGGCCGCCCCCGAGGTGAACCACTTGCGGCCGTTGATGACCCACTCGTCGCCCTCGAGCTCGGCACGCGTCTGCAGTTGCGTCGGGTCGGAACTCGCGACGTCGGGCTCCGTCATGCCGAAGCTCGGAAAGACCTCCCCGGCCACCAGCGGCCCCAGGTACTTCTCGCGCCACTCGTCGCTCGCGTACATGTGCAGCATGATCGAGTCCTGCAGCGAGTGCGTGCCGAGCGCCACCGTAGCCATCGGCGACCGCCCGATGACCTCGTTGACGAAGACGTAGTCCATGAAGGGCAGACCGCCCCCGCCGATCTCCTCCGGATGGCCGAGCGCCCAGAGTCCCGCGGCCTTCGACTTGTCCATCAGGCCCCGCATCAGGCTGCGCCGCCGCTCCGGCGTCTCGTCGTACAGGTCGTTCTCGATCGGATAGATATCCTTCTCGATGAAGTCGAGGACCTGTGCGCGCAACGGCGCGACGCTGTCCGGAATCGACAGGTTCAGCATGGCGGTTCCCCCTGGAAGTCGCCGGCATTGTACCGTCTTGGCCCGCCGCCTCCCGCACCGGCGGCAGCGCGATCGCCTGGCGGCAATAGCCAGAGCCGATGGCCGGCCGCAGAGCGCAGTCATCCGCGAGGCCATCGACCGATTCCTCGAGCAGGATCCCCGTGCGAGGCGCGAGGCTGTGGTGCGGGACGCGGCGGGGATCTGGCGAGACCGATCCGACGTGCCGACCCTGACCGCGCTACGCGAAACCTGGGACAGGGAGTCGCTGGCGCTGGCGAGCTTCGTCGACGTCGTCCATGTCGAGCCGGTCACACGACAGATCGCAAGAGCCGGCGGCCTGTAACGGGGCGACTACGGCCCGTCCCACGGCGTCGGACTGGCGGACGGCGTCATCGCGGCGACCGCCGTCGCGGTGGACGCCGCGCTCATGACCCTGAACGTCCGCCACTACCCGATGTTCGACGCGCTCGAGGCTGCCTACCTAAAGTGACCCGTACGCTCACGCGTATACGTCAGGCTCCTTCGGGGACTTGCCTGCCGTCAGCGCCGACTCGTTGGACGACGTCGGACGGAAGGCGTCCGCCTTCGGATCCGCGAACGTCGGCGCCAGTTCCGACTCCGGCTCCCCGGCGACCCGGGACGCCCGGAGGACGCGGGGCTGGCTCGTATCGTAGGGCTGGGCGCGGTGCATCATGCAGCGGTTGTCCCAGACCGCCAGATCTCCCACCGTCCAGGCGTGCAGGTATGTGCGGGGTGGCTGGCAGGCGTCGTCCATGAGCCCGTCAAGGAGCGCCAGCGACGCGTCGGGATCCATGCCTTCGATCCGGTAGGCGTGCCGGCCCGTGTAGAGCGACTTCCTCCCCGTCTCGGGATGCGTCTTGATGACCGGCCGCAGCGGCGCGCCCTTGTCGTGGAAGCCGTACATGTGATCCGTGTTGTGCGCGAAGCCGGCCCTGGCCTGCGAGTGGTAGAGCGAGTGATAGGCGGACAGCCCCTCGAGCTTCTCCTGCATCGCCCGGTCCAGCGCGTCGTACGCCGCGCGCATGTCCGCGAACTCGGTCCCGCCGCCCTCCGCAGGCACGACGAGGGCCATCAGCATCGACGCCTTCGCCGCGAGGGGCATGTAGGTGCTGTCCGTATGCCAGCCCTCGTTGCCGCGCAGCAGCTTGAAGGACTCGTCCCCGGGCCGCGTGAGCTTGCCGTCGGCCTTGACGTTCCCGAAGTGCAGCGTCGCCCGGTCCTGCCCCGGATACAGCTTCTCGACGTTGCCGAAGCGCCGGGCGAACGCGCCCTGGGCCTCCTCGTCGAGGTGCTGGCCCGGGAAAACCAGCACGCCGTGAGTGAGGAAGGCACCGTACACCTCCGCCCAGGTGCCGTCGTCGAGCGCCGCGAGGTCCACGTCGGTGACCACGGCGCCGGCGGCGTTCTCGTTGGGTTGAACGGTAATGGCCATGGGCAACTCTTCAAGGGCTCGCACCGGCCCGACCCCGGAAGCCGGGAGCTTATCAGAGGCGGACCGGCCCCGGCGTTCCGTCCCGTGGCCCAAGCCCCTAGAATGGAACGCGACGCGGCTGGGAGTCCGTGCGATCGTGAAGAGGCAGCGAATGGCCCGAGCGCCGACACTCGCGACGTGTCCGCTGGTCCTGGTCGTTTGCCTCTCGGGCGCGTGTTCCCTGGTGCCTCCCTCACCAGATGCACACGAGCCTGTTGCCCCGTCCGGCCCATTACCGGTGGGAGCGGCCACCGACTTGCCCGAGCCGACCAAGTGGTGGGAGTCCTTCGAGGATCCGGCGCTGGACCGGGTCATGGAAGCGACCATCGATTCCAACTTCGACCTCGCGGGAGCGGTCGCCCGTGTCGAGCAGGCCAGGGCCAGGGCGCGTATCGCGGTCGGCGCCCGGTTGCCGATGATCTCCGCCTCTCTCGGCGCCGATTCGTTCGACGTGCCGGCCAACGCGGGCCTGGGCGCGCAACTGGGGGATCTGGGCATCGACTCGGGCGTGTTCGACGCCTTCAACCTGACGCTTCCCGACCGGCTCGATCTCACGACTTACAGCCTGGGCGCGAACTTCGCCTACGAAGCCGACTTCTGGGGGCGCAAAAGCCACGCCGCAAGGGCCGCCGCGGCCGAGCACCTTGCCGCGGAAGCGGACTTCCATGCCGCCAGGATCGGCGTTCTGGCGGAGACCGTGCGCACCTACCTGGAGGTAGTGGATCTGCGCCGTCAACGGGACCTGACCGCGGACCTGGTGGGCATACTCGAGGAACAGGAGGTGCTGGCCGAGGTGCGCTACGAGCGCGGCCTGACCGAAATCGACCACCTCTACGAGGCGCGGCGCGCGGTCGTCGACGCGCAGACCCAGTTGCCGCGCATCACCGGCCGCCTGGCCGATGCCGAGGGACGGCTGTGGGTGGTGCTCGGCGGCTACCGCGAAGACGTCGAGCGGGGGCTGCCCGATGCCCTGCCTGCCGTCGGCCCGGCTTCCGTCCCGAGCGACGTCCCGGCGAGCCTGCTGTTGCAGCGCCCCGATGTCGGGGCGGCGCGCGAACGGGTGCAGGCGGCGCGGTATCTCGTCGGCGCCCGGCGCGCCGAACTGTTGCCATCGTTGTCCCTGTCGGGCTCCATCGGCGTGCTCAGCACGGACACCGGCGAGTGGTTCGACGCCGACCAGTGGTTCAGCAACCTAACCGTGAACCTGCTCGGACCGGTGTTCGAGGGCGGTCGCCGGCGCGGCAATGTCGCATTGGCTGAGGCGCGACTCGACGAAGCCGCCGCCGCCTTCGGGAGGGCCGTCGTGACCGCCACCAGCGAGGTGCGGGCGTCCTTGACGGGCCTCTCGAGCAGCGCAACGGTGGTCTCTCTGTTGGGCGCCGCCGCCGACGAAGCCGCGGCGGAAGCGACCCTGCAGGAGCAGCGCTACGTGTCCGGCGTGGGAGACTACGCGACCTTTCTCGCCGCCTCACGCAACCATATCGTCTGGCAGTCCGCGCTCGCCGCGGGACGGCGTGACCTCGGTTACGCGCGGCTGGCCCTGCACCGGGCCCTGGGGGGCACCTCGACGCCCCATGCCGACGCTCGCGCAACGCTTGGCACACCATCCTCGCCAACGCCGACGCGGAGTGACTCCCGGTGAGCGGTAGACGATCACGGACCGAAGTTGGGCGGACGGTTGCGGAAGTCAAGCGCCCAACTCGGGGGACATCGACTATCCGAGGCGCATCCGGTCGACCCCGACGAGACGGTCGAACAGCAGGTAGAGCGCCAGCACACACACCAGCAGGATGCCTCCCAGGGCCGCGGCAAGGCCCCAGTTCAGGGACTGCTGCATGTGATACGCGATCATGTTGGAGATGAGCTGTCCCGTGCGCCCACCGACCAGCGCCGGCGTGATGTAGTAGCCGATCGCGAGGATGAACACGAGCAGGCAGCCGGCCGCCACGCCGGGCAGCGTCCGCGGCCAGTAGACCCGCCGGAACGCCGCCGGGAAGGTCGCGCCGAGGGAAGCGGCCGCCCGCATGTACTCCGGCGGGACCGTGCGCATCACCGAATACAGCGGCAGCACCATGAACGGCAGGAGGACGTGCGTCATCGCGACCATCGTGCCCGTCATGTTGTAGATCATGGCGAGGCGGCCGTCCTCGCCGAGCAGCCCGACCGCCACCAGGAGATCGTTGACCACGCCCTCCGTCTGCAGCAGCACGATCCACGACGTGGTGCGCACGAGCAGCGACGTCCAGAACGGGACGAGCACCAGGAGCAGCAGCAACGGGGCGCGCCCCGGCGGCGCCTGTGCGATCAGGTAGGCCACCGGATAGCCGAGCACGAGACATAGCGCCGTCACCGCAAGGCTCACGACCAGCGTGCGCCCGAGCAGCGGCACGTAGATCCGCAGGTCCTCCGGCTGGACGACGATCCCGCCGGTCGACCCCTCGTCCAGGTCCAGCGCGTGCAGGTAGTGGCGACCCGTGAACCGTTCTCCGGCGCGCTCGATCGCGCGCCAGGTGGCGACTTCGCTCCAGGCGTCGTCCATTCCGACCATGGCGCGCCGCCAGGGCGCCGTCCCGCCGCCCGGTGCC
>VXNE01000610.1 GCA_009840715.1 Gammaproteobacteria bacterium | reverse complement strand
GGTCGGATGACGTCGTGCGGTCCCCGCCGTGGGGTTTCGAGCCCGGCGCCATGCGTCTGTATGCGGCGTTCTTGAGCGGCCCCGGCTGGGAACGGGCGGACATGTCCGCCGCCGGCGAGGACGCATCCGAGTTCGTCCTCGTGGCGGTGACGGAACCGGTCGAGTACTACGTGTCCGCCGGGTCGCTCAACTCCGAGCGTTTCCGGGTGGATGTCGCGGACCTGCCCGTCGTCGAGGCCCTTGCGCTCGACGTCACCTGGCCGGAGTGGACGGGTGTGGCCACGCGGCGACAGTTCGAGGGGGACGTCGCCGGTGTGGAAGGGACCCGTGTCGCCGTCGAGGCGACGGCGGACCTCCCTTTCGCGGGCGCGCACCTCGTCCGCGACGGCGTCGCGCAACCGATGGACGTGGAGGGCCGCTCCGGCGCCGCGGGGTTCGAGATCGACCGTGCGGGCGCCTGGCATCTCGCGGTGCTCCACGAGGGGGCGCTCGTGCGCGTCACGGAGGAGTTTGCGATCGACGTTGCGGTGGACACGCCCCCGGAGGTCGAGTTCGCCTTCCCCGGCCGGGACCGTTCCGTCACGTCCATCGAGGAACTCGCGTTGCGCTTCCGCGCCCGGGACGACTTCGGCGTCGAAGGGCTGGCGCTCGAGTACTCGGTGAACGGTGGTCCTTCCGTGCGGCGCGAACTGCTCGATGAGCGGGACATCAAGGTCACGGGCGGGGCGCTGCTGATGTTCGAGGATCTGACGACGCCGGAGGGGGCAACGGCCAGGGCGTTGCGCCCCGGCGATGTCGTCTCCTTCTTCGCCGAGGCCCGCGACCGGGAGCAGGCGACGCGCAGCGCGCTCTACTTCGCCGACGTGCGGCCGTTCGACCGTCGCTACCGCGAACGCCAGTCGCAGGGCGGAGGCGGGGGCGGTGGCCAGGGCATCGACATCGCGGCCCGCCAGCGGGACATCGTGAGCGCGACCTGGAACCTCATGCTGGAGCGGGACCGGGGAGAACGGAGCGGTCGGGAACTCGACGATCGGACCGACGTGCTGGCGCTCCTGCAGGAACGCCTCATGGAGCAGATCGACACGCTGATCGCGCGTAGCGAGGGCCGGGGTCTATCGGCAAGCGCCGAGATCGACGTGTTCGTCACGGAACTCGCGAGGGCCCGCGAGTACATGGCGCCGGCGGCGGAGCGTCTCGCGGAACACGTCCTCGACGAGGCGTTGCCGCTCGAGCAGAAGGCCCTGCAGCATGCGCTGGCGGCCGAGGCGGGCCTGCGCGAAATGAACGTGTCCCTGGCCTCGGAGAGCGCGGGTGCCGGCGGCGGGATGGACCGCTCGCTGTCGGAACTGATCGACCTCGAGATGGACCCCGAGCGCAACCGCTACGAGATGCCGCGTGCCCCCGGGCAATCGGATACGGCAGCGGGCGAAGACGCGGAGTGGGAGCGCCTCGAGGAACTCGCGCGCCGCCAGGAGGCGCTGGCGCGCTCGCCGGATGGTCAGCAGATGCCCGTGTCGCGCTGGCGCCAGGAACGGCTGCGACGGGAAGTCGAAGAGATGCGGCAACGGCTGGCCCGGGCTGGCGGAGGTCGCTCCGGGCGCATCGACGATGCGATCGAACGTCTCGACCAGGTGCGCGCCGCCATTGACGACTCCCTGGAGGGGCAAGGCGGGCGACGCCAGCAGGAACGGATTGCGGAAGCGCTCAAGGAGGCGGCGGAACGCCTGCGCGACGCGGGCCGTCAGCGGAGCGTCGACGCCATGGAGGAGGCGCAACGCGGTGTCGAACGCCTCGTGCGCACCCAACAGGGCATCAACGAGCGGCTCAAGACCCTGCAGGACGAGAGCCTCGATGCCGCACGGCGGGGGACGCGGCTTCCGTACGGCTCTCGGACGGGTACCGCCGGCGCCCTGGACGTAGCCACGGACGGCGACCGAAAGCGGCGCATGCAGGAGGAGTTCGGCGAGATCGTGCGCCGGCTCGAGGCGTTGCGGCCGTCTCTGCCGGAACGGGAGGGCGCTTCGCTCGAACGGGCGCTCGACGACGTGTCGGACGCGCGCCTCGTCGAGCGCATGGCCGCGGCGGCGGAGGTGTTCGACCGGGGTCGGCCGCTCTTCCTGATCGGGCAGGAAGAGTACGTCGAGGAGGCGCTGGCGCGTTTCGGCGACCGCCTCGGACGGGTCGCGGCGCGGTTGGCGGCACGCGCCGACGGGGCGCCCACGGTGACCGGGCTCGCACGGGCCCAGGGTTTGCGGCGCGACCTCGAGCGGGCGGCTGCGGGGGAAGACACAGCGGCGATCGAGCGGATCGCGCGCGCCGTGACGGCCATGGAATTGGAAGTGCTCGGCCCTGACGGTACGCCGGACCTCTCGCCGGACCGCGCCCGGTACCGTGCGCTCGGCACGTCCGGCGCGAACACGGAGCGCCTCTACCGGATGACGCTCGATCGCCTGGACCGCCTCGAGGTCACTCTCGCTCTGTCCGGTCGCGCGGGCATTCGGGCGGAAGCACCGCGGAACGACGCCTACGACTCGGAGGAGGTCGCCCGCTACTTCCGCAGCCTGAGTTGCGGTCGCGATTGTCCGTAGCGTCCCGCGTCAGAACTCCCAGATTAGCAGCGCCTGAACCGCACTCTCGTCCGTCGAGCCGTCGCCGAGCTTGTTCATCCAGAACTGGTACTCGATGCCGATGGCGATCCGTTCGTTCACATGCCACTGTAGCTGGGGCTGCGCCAGGATCCAGGAATCGACCCTGCCGCCGAGTTCGTTGGTCCGTTCGCCAACGTACTCGATGTGTCCCTCGATGCTGAAATCCGCGTCGCCGATCCGGAACGGCCGCGCGAAGTTGAAGTCCACGAGCACGGTGTCGTTCTCCGAGGGTGCGCCGCCCGACGCGATTCCTTCGCTGTCGTCCATGAGCGCCATCACGTCCAGGTTCGCGAACGCGAAGCCCGGGAGGTCGAGCGCCAGTCGTACACCGGCGGCGTACTTGCGCACGTTCGGGTCCGCGGCCCGGTTGACGCCCCCGATCAGGCCGATGTCGGACACCGGACCAAAACCAACGGGTCTCCCGCGCATCTTGCCCAGACTCAGGTTCGCGTAGGCTTCGCCGTAGATGTCGAAATCCTGGAAACGGCTCTCCTCGGAGTCCAGCACGTCGACGAAGAGAAACACGTCGCCATACCTCCAGCCGCTTGCGTGCTGAAGCGTGTAGATGATGTGGTCGGCCTTGCCGCCCCCGGCAAATGTCGGGACATCCAGACGCCCGGCCTGAAGGTGCAGTTCGGTGTTGCTCCACTCGGCGGCCTCGACTGCGGTGCAGGCCAACAGTGCCGCCAGGACACCCGCTTTCCGGGACCGATCGAGTGGCTTCAACATCCCGGAGTCGCCTTGTTGGCCACCATCGGTCGCTCCGGTCGCGCTATAGCAGCGTGAACTTCGCCAGGAAGATGGCGGCGACGACGTACACGGCCGCCGGGCACTCCCGTGGTGCGCCGCTCAGAACGTGCACGGCCGCAAAGGTCACAAATCCCACCCCGATGCCGTCGGCGATCGAGAAAGTCAATGGAATCGCGAGAGCGGTCGCCACGGCCGGAACGGTCGTTCTGGCGTCGTCCCAGTCCAGGTCGGCGATACCCCCCACCATCAGACAGGCAACGAACAGCAGCGCCGCGCCGGTCGCGTAAGGGGGAACGCTCTCCGCGAGCGGCGCCAGCCACAGGCACGCCAGGAAGAGAGCGCCCGCGACGACCGCGGTCAGCCCGGTCCGGCCACCGCTCTGCACGCCTGCCGCGCTCTCGATGTAGCTGGTCGCCGACGAGGTGCCCGCGACGCTGCCGAAGACCGTCGCCGTGGAGTCGGCCAGCAAGGCCCGCCGCAGGCGCGGGAGCTTGCCTTCCGCTGTGAGCAGGTTCCCTCTGGAGGCAACCGCGACCAGCGTACCCGCGGTGTCGAACATGTCGACCAGCAGGAATGCCAGGACGACGGTGAGCGCGGCAAGATTGAACGCGCCGGCGAGATCCATCGCCAGGAACACCGGTCCCGGCGACGGCGGCAGGGAGGCCACCCCGTGGAAATCCGCATTGCCGGTCAGCCAACTGACTACGGCGACGGCGAGGATGCCGATGATCACCTCTCCCGGCACGCGCCGGGCGAACAGGGCGACAATCGCGCAGAACCCGAGGAGCCCCGCCGCGGGCCCGAAGGAAGACAGGTCGCCCAGCGTAACCAGCGTCGCCGGGTCGTCCACCACCATCCCCATGTTGCGCAGCGCGATTAGCGCCAGGAAGAGCCCGATGCCGGCCGCCATGCCGATCTTGAGGCTGCGCGGAACGGCGTCGATCAGCCAGGACCGGACGGGCAGCACGCTCAACATGACGAACAGGACGCCGGATACGAACACCATCCCGAGTGCCGCCTGCCACGTATGCCCGCCGGCGAGCACCACGGTGTACGCGAAGAACGCGTTCTGCCCCATGCCCGGTGCGACCGCGATCGGATAGTTGGCGTACAGCCCCATGACCAGCGTCCCGAAGGCAGCCGCCAGACAGGTGGCGACGAACACGGCGCCGAAATCCATCCCCGCTTCGGAAAGGATCGCCGGGTTCACCACCGCCACATAGGCCATCGCGAGGAACGTCGTGAGTCCCGCGACGACCTCGCGACCGACCGTCGTGTCGTGCTCGTCGAGATGGAAACGCCCGTGAATCCACACCATCTCAGTAGTACAGGCTGGTCCGACGCGAATAAACAAAAACGACGGAAACCGGTTTTACTCGGACGGGGCCTCCGGTACCGTGCGTGACTTCGATGCGGGACGGCACAATCTCGTTCCCGACCACATGGAAAGGAGACCGTCATGGAGTTCTGGACCGCGACCGTATCCGCACCGACCCGGAGCGCCGACTTCGCGCGGCGGGCGGAGGCAGCCGGCTGGGACGGGATGCTCGTGGTCGACTCGCAGAACCTGTCGGGCGATCCGTACATCTGCCTGGCGCTCGCGGCGGGGGCGACGGAGACCCTCGGGCTCGCCACGTCGGTGACGAATCCGGTCACGCGCCATGCGGCGGTCACCGCCTCCTCCGCACTGTCCGTGCAGCGCCTGTCGCACGGGCGCATGGTGGTCGGCATCGGCCGCGGCGACAGCGCCCTCGCGCACCTCGGGCGGGCGCCGGCGCGGCTCGGCTGGTTCGAACGCTACGTGGCGCACCTGCAGGCATACCTCGGTGGCCGTGAGATCGCGTTCGAGGACGTGGACAT
>VXNE01000470.1 GCA_009840715.1 Gammaproteobacteria bacterium | reverse complement strand
CCTGGGACTACAACTCCAACATGGACATCGTGCTGGCGGACCTCAGGATCGACGGGCGCGACGTCAAGGCCCTGATGCACGCGCCGAAGAACGGCTTCTTCTACGTGATCGACCGCAGCGACGGGAAGCTGGTCTCGGCGGAGCCGATCGCGGAGGTGAACTGGGCGAGCCACGTGGACTTGGAGACGGGGCGCCCGGTGGAAAATCCGGGTGTCCGCTACCTGGACGGCGGTCCCGTGCATATCACGCCCGGGGCGATGGGTGCCCACAACTGGCCGTCGATGTCCTACAACCCCGAGCATGGCCTCGTCTACATCCCGACGATCCACGAGACCTGGCGCTTCGGGGACGAGGGCATCGACATCGCGTTGTGGAAGTCGCCGAACTGGCAGGCGCCGATACCGAAGGAGGGTTTCGGGGTGGCTGCCCTCCCCGTGGACCTCGCTCCCGGCAAGCCGAAGGGGACGCTGCAGGCCTGGGACCCGGTGCGGCGGGAGCGCGTGTGGGAAGTGCCGTTCGACATCGCCTGGAACCCCGGCACGCTCACGACCGCGGGAGACCTCGTGTTCCAGGGCACCGTCGAAGGAGATCTCGTCGCCTATCACGCTGCGACCGGGGAAGTCCTGTGGCGGCAACCGGTGGGACTCGGCGTGGTCGCGCCGCCGATCACCTATGCCATCGACGGCCGGCAATACCTGGCGCTGCTGGTCGGCTGGGGTTCGGGACCCTCCGGCGGCGGAACGGACGAGTTGCACGGGCTCGGCTGGGCCTACGGCGTGCATCCCCGGCGCGTGCTGGCGTTCTCGCTCGAGGGCGAGACCGAGATGCCGGCCTCGCCACCGCCCGCACCGCCGGTACCCCTCGAGGATCCCGCGTTCGAGATCGACGAGGCCCTGGCGGACTATGGCCTCGAGGTGTATGCGAACTGCTTCATGTGCCACGGGGCGGACGGCATATCGGGCGGGGCGGCTCCGGACCTGCGTGCGTCTCCCATCGTGCTCGCCGACGGCGCGTTCGAGGACGTGGTGCGGGAGGGGACGCTGCTCGAGAACGGCATGCCATCGTATCCGGCCCTCTCGGACGCACATCTCGAAGCGCTCAGGCACTACATCCGCCAGCGCGCAAGGGCCGGCCTGGGTCTGATAGACGTTCCGGCGACAGGGATCACGGGGCAGCGTTGACGGGCGGGCGATCTTCCCCCGTCGGGGTGGCTCGGGTAAGCTCGCACGATTGAGCAGGCAGAGACTTCGGGGAGAGCCGATGCCCACCCGCGCCATTGACAAGCCGGGCCCCGTGCCCGCATTCCGCAAGACGAAGATCGCCGCCGCCATCGCGGCCGTGTCGGGGCTGTACGCCGTCCCGGTCGCCGGCGAAGACGCCGGGGCGCAGCCCACCGTCGAGGAGATCATCGTCACCGCCCGCAAGCGCGAGCAGAACATCCAGGACACGCCGGTCAGCATCCAGGCGTTCACGTCGGACGACATCGACCGGCTCGACATCAGCCGCTTCGAGGACTTCGCGGACCAGAGCGCGTCGATCTCCTACATCAGCGTGGGCCCCGGGACGCAGGTCATGCACATCCGCGGCGTGTCGGACGGCGGTATTCCGCACGTGTTCCGCACCAACGCCGCGACCACGGCCTACTACCTCGACGAGCAGCCGGTGACCGGCCGCAACGGGGGAGCGCCCGACCTGCACCTCTACGACATCGAGCGCATCGAGGTGCTGCGCGGACCGGAGGGCACCTACTACGGCGCGTCCGCCGTGTCCGGAACCGTGCGCATCATCAGCAAGCAACCAGACCCGGAGAAGTTCGAGTACGGCGCGGACCTGACGGGCGGCAGCATCAGCGACGGCGACACCACCTACACCGCCGAGGGCTTCGTCAACATTCCGCTGTCCGACCGAGCCGCGCTGCGGGGCGTGTTCTGGTACGACAAGAGCAACGGCTTCATCGACAACCGGCGTTCCGAGTTCACGTTCCGCAACGGCGTCACCGTCAACAACGACCGCTACGCCGGCGAGGACTACAACGAGGAAGAGACCCAGGGTGGCCGGGTGTCGCTGCTCGTGGATCTCACGGACAACTGGACCGCGACGGCGTCGGCATTCACGCAGTCCCTGGACGCGGTGGGCTCGTGGAACCACGACCCGACCCGGCGCGGGGACCTCGAGGTCACCCGTTTCGGCCCGGAATGGCGGGAGGTCGACAGCGACCAGCTCGGATTCACGCTCTCCGGCGAGACCGGGATCGGCGACCTGATCTACGCCGTGTCCTACTACGACCGCCAGGACTTCGCGGTGAACGACTACTCCGACTACGTGGAGTACGCCTCGTTCGGGGCATGGATCCAGCAGCACGCCTGCGAGGACTACTACTGGTACGGCTTCACGGGTTGCGCCGACCCCACCGTGCACTTCGACAGCGAGGACAACAACAGCCGCATCAGCCACGAGATCCGCCTGACCTCGAAGGGCGACACGGGGAGCCGGCTGAACTGGCTGGTGGGCGTGTTCCAGGAGAAGAGCTGGGGGAACGGGCACATATTCTGGCGCATGCAGAACATCAACTTCGAGACGGGTCCGGCCGCGGACTACACGCGCGGTGCCGGGGTGGATCCCCTGCCGAACGAGTGGTGGAGCTGCCCGGGCTGGAAGTACGAGGACTACAGCACCGCCTTTTTCGGGGACGTGTCCTGGGACTTCACCGACCGCCTGACCGTGTCTGCCGGAACGCGGCACTTTCGATGGGAGGACGGCGACGACTGGGGCTTCAACTGCGGCTACCCATGGGAGTCGAAGGGCACATTCTCCCGGAACGAAGAGGCGCCGGAGGTCAAGGAGCAGACCTACAAGTTCAACGTTCGCTACGACGTGTCCGAGGACCTGCTGGTCTATTTCGCCTACGGCGAGGGCGTCCGCCCGGGCCGTCGCAACCCGAACGTGACCCATGCAGAGGTGCCCGTCTTCGTGGAGCCGGACTACACCAAGTCCTACGAGGTCGGCTGGAAGTCGACCCTGGCCGATGGCCGCGTCGTGCTGAACGGCGCCGCCTACATGATCGACTGGGACAACTTCTACACCGTCCTCTACGACCTGCTGACGGTGCCGTTCAACTTCCGCCGCAACGTTGGCGGGTCGACGATCCAGGGCGTCGAGCTCGACATGGTTGCCCGGATCAACACCAACTGGACGCTGACTGGCGGGCTGGCCTACAACATCGCGGAACTCGAAGGCGACTTCGCGACCATCGCCCGGGATCCGCCGCTGGTCTACGCCGAGGACGGGCGGCGGCTCGCGCACACGCCGGAGTGGGCGTGGACGCTCGGCCTCCGCTACGACAAGGCGATCACGGGGAACCGCGACATCTACGGGCAGGCGACCTGGTCGTACACCGACGAGCGCTGGAACCTGCTCGCCCGGCAGAGCGAGCAGGAACCCGTCCTCCTGGATTCCTATGCGCTGGTCAACCTGCGCGCGGGCATCAACTTCCGCGACGGGGCGTGGGGAGCGGAGCTGTTCGTCAACAACGCGACGGACGAACGGGCGGAGATCTTCCAGAACTCCGGCTACTACGACCCGCGCATCACGACGAACCAGCCGCGGACGTTCGGCGTCCGGGTGCGCTTCCGCGGGTAGCGCTCCGCAAACGTCGCCTGTGACCTTCGCCCGCGTGCCGTGAAGACGCGGGCGCAGCTCGGTTGAATGCAAGGTTTGCCGCTTGCCGAGGCGATGCCCAGGAAACTGCGCTCACTCTTTGCTGCCGCGTTCCTTGTCGGCGGGGCACTCCCCGGGGCCGCCCAGAACATCGTCCTGATCCTGTCGGACGACCAGGGGTGGACCGGCACGTCCGTGCAGATGGACGCCCGGGTACGGAACTCGGTGAGCGACCTCTACCGGACGCCAAGCCTCGAACGCCTTGCGGCGGAGGGCATGACGTTCTCGAACGCCTACTCGCCGGCGCCGAACTGCTCGCCGACGCGCATGAGCATCCAGACGGGCAAGACGGCCGCCCGCCTCGGCGCGACGGACATCATCGATGTCGTGCCGGACGAAGAAGGACGCGCGGGCATCCAGTTCTTCTACGACGCCATGTACGTCAATAAGCCCATGAACGTCCCGCTGCCGATCAGCGACCTCGCCGAGGAGGAGGTGACGATCGCGGAGTTCCTGAAGGCCCACGACCCGGACTACGCGACCGGCCACTTCGGCAAGTGGCACATGGGTGGGGAGAACCCGGAACTGCACGGCTATGACGCGCACAACGGCATCACGACCAACGCACCGGGAGACCAGGGGCTGCCCGATCCGAAGCGCACCGACGAGGTGACGGACGAGACCGTACGCTTCATCGCCGAGCAGGCGGCGGCCGGCAAGCCGTTTTTCGTGCAGGCTTCTTACTACGCCGTGCACACGCCGGTGCTGGCCAAGGCGGAGACCGTCCAGGACTTCAACGGCCTCATCGTGCCCGAGCCGCCGACCGGCGGCCCGTTCGGCCGTTTCGTCAACCTCGTCCACACGAACACCGTGTACGCGGGCATGACGGCGGATCTCGACGCGGGGGCCGGCCGCATCCTCGACGCCCTCGACGAGCACGGGCTCGCGGATTCGACCTACGTCATCTATACATCGGACAACGGCGGCGAGTCGGACCTGCCGGTGACGAGCAACGTACCGCTCGCGTGGGGCAAGACGCATGTGTGGGAAGGCGGCATCCGCGTGCCGCTGTTCATCCGCGGACCGGGCATCGACGGGGGTACCCGCAGCGACGTCCCGGCCATCGGCTACGATTTCTTCGCCACCATCGCGGACTGGGTGGGCGCCTCGGGGCCGCTACCGGAGAACCAGGATGGCGGCAGCCTGCACGGCGTGCTGACGAACGGCGGGGAAGGCGCAGTCGAGCGGGGCACCGAGCCTCTCGTGTGGTACTACGGCGCGTACCGCAATATGAAGCAGGTCGCCCCGCAGACGGCCATCCGCCGCGGCAACCACAAGCTGATCTGGGAGCTCGACTCGGGACGCACGTATCTCTACGACCTGGACCTCG
Organism: Gammaproteobacteria bacterium; assembly: GCA_009840715.1. Taxonomy (GTDB): domain Bacteria; phylum Pseudomonadota; class Gammaproteobacteria; order Pseudomonadales; family Azotimanducaceae; genus VXNE01. The sequence continues at coordinate 213 of VXNE01000470.1, read as the reverse complement.
ACCTCTCCGAGACGACGGACCTGTCGGCCTTCCGGCCCGAAGTCGCCGCGTCCCTGCACGAGGAACTGAAGGCGTACCTCGCGGCCGTCGGCACGACCCTGCCGACCCACAACCCGGACTACGACCCGGCCGCGGCCCAGGCTGGTATAAACATAAGACGCATCCCACGAAAATAACCGGGTAGATCTAGGGGGTGGCCGGTTCATTAAAAAA
>VXNE01000178.1 GCA_009840715.1 Gammaproteobacteria bacterium | reverse complement strand
CCCCCGCACCGGCCGCGGCTTTTCTTCTACCAGCCGGCGGACTTCTGGCACCTGCCGCCGGCGGTCCCTGAGTGGGCCGAGGCCGAGTTCGACCTCGAGGTGCATCCGGAACTCACCGACCTTGCCGAGGCCGTCTTCGGTCACCTCAAAGACGGCGAGCGCACCGTCCTCGTAGGCGAAGCCGGTGCGGCCGACGGCAACGCGCCGTTCGACGCCGTCAATCCCCCGGACCTCGTCGATGCGCTGCACTACGCCCGGGCGCGCAAGGACGACTTCGAACTCGACGCCATGCGGCGCGCGACCGAGTTGGGCGTACGCGGGCACCTGGCGGCGCGGGACGCCTACTTCGACGGGGCGAGCGAACTCGACATCCACCTGGCGTTCCTGCGGGCGAGCCGGCAGACGGAGGCGGAACTGCCGTACCCGAACATCGTCGCGCAGAACACACATGCCGGGGTACTCCACTACCAGCTCTACGATGCGGCGCCGCCAGGCTTGCGCAGGAGCTTTCTCATCGACGCGGGCGGCAGGTACCTGGGCTATGCCTCGGACATCACGCGGACCTACAGCGCCGCGCGCGATGCCTTCGCCGACCTCGTCGACGCGCTCGATGCCGCGCAGCGCGCGCTGATCGACGAGGTCCAGCCGGGTGTCACGTACCCGCACCTGCACGAACGGATGCACCGGGTCGTCGCCCGTCTCCTGCACGAGTTCGGCCTCGTCTCCTGCAGCCCGGACGCGGCGTTCGAGTCCGGGATCACGGACGCCTTCTTTCCCCACGGACTCGGACACCTGCTCGGCCTGCAGACCCACGACGTCGGCGGTCACCTGGCCGACGCGCACGGGACGCCGGCGCCGCCACCCGAGCGGTTCCCGGCGCTGCGCCTGACGCGCACGGTCGAGGCGGGTCACGTCTTCACCGTGGAGCCGGGCATCTACTTCATCCCCCTGCTCCTCGACCCGCTGCGGGTGGAAGCCGCCGGCGCCGATGTCGTCTGGTCCAGGGTCGACGAGTTCCTGCCCTGCGGAGGCATCCGCATCGAGGACAACGTCGCCGTCACCGCCGACGGCACGGAGAACCTGACGCGCGACGCCTTCGCCCGCCTCGAGCGGCACGCTTGACGCGGCTCCCGATCCAGCGCCTGTTCGCGGACCCGCCCCTGGCGGGCCGGCCGCCGACCGGGGTGAAGGTCGCCCCGAACGGTTCCCGCGTCGCCTTCCTGCGTGCCGCGGACGACGACCGCGAACGCCTCGACCTGTGGTGCTGGGAGCGGGCCTCGGGGCGTCTGGAGCAACGCGTGAACGCGCGGACCTTCGACGAAGGCGTACTGACGGCGGAGGAACGCGCCGAAAGGGAACGGCGCCGGCAGTTCGCCGGCGGGATCACCGCGTACGCCTGGCATCCGGACGGACGCCGCCTGCTTCTCACGGTGGGCGGGCAGGCCGTCCTCCACGATCTCGGCTCCGGCGGGATGTCGCCGGTGACGCCGCCCGACACACGCCAGACCGGCATCACGCTGTCCCGCACCGGGCGTTACGTCAGCACCGTGCGCGCGGGCGACCTCTACGTCCACGACCTGCGCACCGGCGCGGAACAGCAAGTGACCCACGACGGCGGCGGCACCGTCACGAACGGTCTCCCGGAGTTCATCGCGCAGGAGGAGATGCACCGCTTCGAGGGGCACTGGTGGTCGCCCGATGACCGGTTGCTCGCCTACACGCGCGTCGACGAGGCGCCCGTTGCGGAGTCCCGCCGCCCGGAGATCACGGCGGATCGCATCGACGCGGTGACGCAGCGTTACCCCTACGCCGGCGAGACGAATGCGCAGGTGCGCCTAGCGCTCGTTCCGATCGGCGCAGACGGGACGCCCGGAGAACCCGAGTGGGTGCCGTGGGACGCGGACGGGCACGCCTACCTCGCGCGAGTGGCCTTCGCACCGGGCGGAAGCCTCGTGCTACAGCTCCAGAGCCGCGACCAGGCCGTCCTCGCGGTGAGCCGGTACGAACGGGGCGACGAGCGCGTCCAGCCACTGTTCGAGGAGGCGGCCGACACCTGGGTCAACCTGCACGACAACCTCGTGTTTACCGGCGACGGCGACGTCTTCCTCTGGACTTCCGAGCGCGGCGGGAATTCCGACCTGTACCGTTTCGACGGGGAACTCGTCCCGCTGACGACCAATCTCGACCGGGTAGCGCGGATCGTGGGGCTCCATGACGGTCAGGCAGTCATCACGGGATGGCGCGACGACCCAACCGCGCAGCACGTCTTTCGCGTCGCCCTGGACGGGAGCGCGGCCGACGTGGCGCCCCTCACCGAGGGCGACGGCTGGCACGACGCGTTCATGGGCCGGCGCGCCGGACTGTGCGTCGTGACCAGGACGGACCCGGAAGCACCCGTGCGCGTCGACGCGCTCGAACTCGGGCCGCATGGCGGCCGGCCCGCTCGCAGCACGGTGCTCCAGGGCAGCGTAGACCCGCATCACCCCTATCACCCGTTCCTCGATCACCACGTGCCGCCGCGTTTCGGAAGCATCGCGGCCGAGGACGGACAGAGACTGCATTACCGCCTCACGCCGCCGCACGAAGTCGGGGCCGGAGAGCGCTACCCCGTGATCGTCCACGTCTACGGAGGGCCCGGTGTTCAGCGCGTACGGCGCGAGTGGGGCCCGCTGTCCCTGCAGCTCTTCGCCCAGCGGGGATTCGGTGTCTTCGAACTCGACAACCGCGGCGGCGGAGGCCGCGCCAAGCGGTTCGAGGACGCGGTCCACGGCCGCCTCGGCGAGGCGGAGGTGCGCGACCAGCTCGCGGGCGTTGCGTTCCTGCGCGGACTCGACTGGGTCGATGCCGACCGAATCGGGGTGTTCGGGCACAGCTACGGCGGGTACATGGCCCTCCTCTGTCTCGCCAGGGCGCCGGACACTTTCGCCGCCGGCGTCAGCGTGGCCCCGGTCACCGACTGGCGCCTCTACGACACCCACTACACCGAGCGCTATCTCGGCGACCCCGCGGCGCATCGCGAACGCTACCTCGAGAGTTCCGTGTTCCCGCACCTGCACGGACTGTCCGGCCCGCTCCTCCTCATGCACGGTATGGCCGACGACAACGTGCTGTTCACGCACACGACGAAGCTCCTGTCGGCGCTGCAGGAACGCGGCATCCCGTTCGAACTCATGACCTATCCGGGCGCACGGCACGCCCTGCAGGAGCGGGACGTCGCCGTACACCGGTACCGGACGATCCTCGACTTCTTCCTGCGCCGCCTGACCTGAGGCCGCGCCAGGCGCTACATCGTGTGGGTGGGTCCGTCGGACTCGAGGAGCGGGCCCAGGCAGGCCTCGATCCGCGAGCGCACCAGGTCGTCGTCCGCGCTGAGCTGCACGCCGATCCCGGGCAGGCGCCCGTTACGGGCATGCGCCGGCGTCACCCAGACAACCCGCCCCGCGACGGGTATCCGCTCCTGCGCGTCCGGCAGCCGGAGCAGCAGGAAGACCTCGTCGCCGAGTTCGTGATGGCCGGTCGTGGGGACGAACAGTCCGCCGTGGCGAACGAAGGGCATGTACGTCGCGTACAGCACGTTCTCGTCGGCGACGGTGAGCGACAGCAGGCTGCCGCGTTCCTCGTGATCAGCCATCCGCGGGATCTCCCGGAAGCAGCGCCGTCCATGATCGCCGACGGCGTCCGGTCGTCCAGCGGACATCCGCCATACGACGCCTAGGCGAAAGCCGATACGTCGCGCCAGTCCAGGAGCACGCGCTCCAGTTGCGTCTGGCGTGCAAGCCCGCTGTTGGCGAGCGCCGCGGCCCGCAAGGCCGTGAGCCGGGCCGCGAAGTCGAGCAGCGGCCGGGGATCCGGACGCGTCCGCACCATGCGGTGGACATGACGCAGCCAGCGCGCGCAGAGTTCGGGGAGGTCGGCGGTGCGCCATTCGGCGGCCGCGTCGAGCGCGCCCTTGCGACCTGCCGCCACCGCCTGCAGCACGTCCCAGATCGGCTTCTCCTCCCGTTCCAGGGCTTCGAGCACGCGGTAAGGCGCCCCGCCCAGCTCGACGAGCAGCGGGGCGACATGGGGCGAGTCCAGGCTCCGTTCCCGCAGCCACGCCGCCACGGCATCCGGGCCCGCGGGGTGCACGGGCACGCGCTGGCAGCGACTGCGCACCGTCGCGGGAAGGCGCTGGGGAGCACTGGTGACGAGGACGAGGTAGCTTCCGGGGGGCGGCTCCTCCAGCGTCTTGAGCAGGGCGTTGGCGGCGTTCACGGTCATGCGGTCGGCCTGCTCCAGCACCGCCGCCTTGGTCGCGCCGCGGACGGCCGTCTGGAACATGAAGCCCGTCAGGTCGCGCACCTGCTCGATCTTCACTGTCGCGTCCTCGGGCTCCACCCAGCGCAGGTCCGGGTGCGCCAGCGACCGCGCGTCGGCGGTGCGCTCCTCGCCCAGCAGCCGCAGCACGAAGTGGCTGGCGAGCAGGCCCTCCCCCCAGCCTCCGGGCCCGTCGATGAGGACGGCATGGGGCGTGCGCGCGCCCTCCAGCATCCGGTCCAGGCGCTGCGCAGGTTCAGCCAGCCAGCCAGGCAGGCTCATCCGTGCTCGTCCACGAAGTCGCCGAGCATGGCGACGATCCCCCGCGCCACCTCGTCCTCCGGCAGGCTGGCGTCGATCGTGCGGACGCGCTCCGACGACTGCGCCAAGGTGCGATAGGCGGCGCGGACGCGCTCGTGAAACGACGCGCGCTCGCGTTCGAAGCGATCGAGATCCGCCGCTGCTCGCTCGCCGACGCCCGCGATGCGGCGACGCGCCTGGTCCACCGGCAAGTCCAGATAGAAGGTCAGGTCTGGCTCGAGTCCCGGATGCACGAGACGCGCAAGCCCCTCGATCGCCTGGCCGTCCACGCCACGCCCGCCCCCCTGGTAGGCGCGCGTCGCGTCGGTGAAACGGTCGCTCACGACCCACCGTCCGCGCGCGAGCGCCGGCTCGATCACGGCCCCGACGTGCTGGGCCCGTGCGGCAAAGAGCAGCAGCGTCTCCGCGACGGGATCGACCGCTTCTTCGTGCGCGCCGAGCAACAGATCACGCACTTTCTCCGCGAACGGCGTTCCGCCGGGTTCGCGGGTGACGACGACCTCCACACCGCGGCCCTCGAGGAACCGCCGGATGGCCTCCAGGCTGGTGGACTTGCCGGCGCCGTCGACGCCCTCCAGCGTGATGAAGCGACCGCGCTTCACGGTTTCCGGTCCTCTTGCGAGGGGCGAGCCCCTGACGCGGGCCGCCCTCGCGCTCCCCGGCTGAGAT
>VXNE01000415.1:2419-5289 GCA_009840715.1 Gammaproteobacteria bacterium | reverse complement strand
GTCCAGCATGCGGACCGCCCGCTCGCGCTCCTCGGTCGTCAGGGAGACCGCGCGGCGTCGGAAACCCACCCGGACCAGCACGGCGAGCGCGACGCCGACCAGCGCGAGCGGGGCGAACCAGAGGATCCACGTCCCCGGACGCAGCGGCGGGTCATACAGCACGAAGTCGCCGTAGCGCGCCTGCAGGTGTTCCCGGATCTCCTGGTCCCCGGCGCCGCCGGTCATCAGGCGGCGCACCGTGCGCCGCAGGTCCACGGCGATCGGCGCACCCGAACTCGCGATCGACTCGTTCAGGCACTTGGGACAACGGAACTCGGACAGCAGCGCCTGGTATCGCTCGGCCTCTGCCGCATCGGGGAAGTCGAAGCCGTCGATGGCCGACGCGCCGAGTGCCGCCGCTCCTACCCAGACGGCACCGAGCGCGAGCGTGCGAACGAGGCTAACCACCTTTCGGCGCCCGGAGCGTGCCGAGCAGGGGCGCGATCTCCTCCCGCCAGACGCGGCGGTTGACCTCTCCCACCCGCTTGTAGCGAATCGTGCCGCCGGCATCCACGAGGAACGTCTCCGGGGCGCCGTAGACGCCAAGATCGACCCCCAGGTCGCCGGCCGCATCGACCACGTTGAAATCGTACGGATCGCCGTGACGGCCCAGCCACGCCCGCGCCTTGTCCGGATCGTCCTTGTAGTTCACTCCGACGATCGACAGGCCGGACTCCGTGCCGATGCGGGTCAGCTCCCCATGTTCCGCCAGGCAGGTCGGGCACCAGGTAGCCCAGACGTTGACGAGACGGACCTCCCCCGCGATGTCGGCCTCCGTCGCGCGCCCCGGAGGGACGGCGAGCGTGGGCAACTCGAACGCCGGGAACGGTTGCCCGACGAGCGCCGAAGGGAGCAGCTTCGGGTCCCGCAAGGTGAACCCGAGGTACAGGATGCCTGCGAGTACTGCGAACGCGGCCAGAGGCAGGATGCGCTGCATGCCCCTCACGGCGAAGTCGCCGGCGCCAGGGCGTCCGACCCGGCTTCCGCTGCGCGGTGCCGGCGCGCCAGCCGTCGGTACCGTGCGTCGGTGACCGCCAGAACGCCCCCAAGCGCGATGAGGAGCGCCCCAAGCCATACCCAACGCACGAGGGGCTTGTCGTTGATGCGCACCGCCCAGGAACCGTCCGGCAAGCGTTCGCCGAGGGTCACGTACAGGTCCCGCCCGAACCCCGGCGCGATGCCCGCTTCCGTCATGACCTGGCCGCGGGCCTCGTACAACCGCTTCTCGGGATACACCACGGCGCCGCCATCGGTCACGAACTCGCCCTGGTCCGCCGTGTAGTTCGGGCCCTCGACGCGGCGCAGGTCCGCGAACCGGTACTGCACGCCGTTCAGCGTGGCGGTGTCGCCGACGTTCATGCGCACGTCGACGGCGTGGGAGAAAGTGCTGGTCACGGCGACCCCCGCCAGGCTCACGGCGAATCCCAGGTGCGCGACGACCATGCCCGCGTAGCCGCGCGTCCAGGCCGAACGCCGCCGCCAGGCGTCGCCCGCGTGAACGAGGGCGATCCAGACCGCGAGCGCGACGGCGAGCGCCGCGCCCGGCCGGAAGGTCCCCGCGAGCGCGAGCGGCAGCGCGACGCCAAGCACCGCGGCGGCGGCCAGCATCGCCCCCGCGCCCCGGAACAGCCGGACGGGCGTATGGCGCCAGCGCGAAACCGGGGCGACGGCCAGGCAGGCGGCCAGCACGCACATCAGGGGCACGAACACCCGGTTGAAGTAAGGCGGTCCGATGGAGATCTTCTCGCCGCCCGTAGCGGCCTCGTAGGCGAGCGGGTACAGCGTGCCAATCATCACCACCGCGAGCGCGACGACCAGGATCACGTTGTTCAGCAGCAGCAACAGTTCGCGGGACGCGCCGAGATGGCGGACGCGGCTGCCGAGGCCGGGGGCCCGCAACGCATACAGGATCAGCGCGCCCCCGACCGTCGCCACGAGCAGCGCGAGCAGGAACAGGCCGCGCTCCGGGTCCACGGCGAACGCGTGCACGGACGTGAGCACCCCCGAGCGCACGATGAACGCACCGAGCAGCGAGAGGGAGAACGCCGCCACGGCCAGGAACAGCGTCCAGCTCTTGAACGCCCCGTGTTTCTCCGTCACGGCCAGCGAATGCACGAGCGCGGTCCCGGCGAGCCACGGCATGAACGATGCGTTCTCCACCGGGTCCCAGAACCACCAGCCGCCCCACCCCAGTTCGTAGTACGCCCACCAGCTTCCCAGCGCGATGCCGACGGTGAGGAAGGCCCAGGCCACGTTGGTCCACGGCCGCGTCCAGCGCGCCCAGACAGCATCAAGCCGCCCGGAGAGAAGCGCGGCGATGGCGAACGAGAACGCCACCGCGAAACCCACGTACCCGGTATACAGCAACGGCGGATGGACGATGAGGCCGAAGTCCTGCAGCAGCGGATTCAGGTCGGCTCCCTCGGCCGGGACGCCCGGCACGAGCCGCTCGAATGGACTGCTCGTGCCGAGCAGGAAGAGCAGGAATCCCGCGTTGAGCAGCCCCATCGTTCCGAGCACCCGTCCGTGGATCTCCCCGGGCAGCCGCCCGCCTCCGAGGTTCACCGCCCAGGTCCAGGCCGCCATGATGGTCGTCCAGACCAGGAAGGAGCCTTCGTGCGCGCCCCACGTGGCGCTTATCCGGTAGTACCAGGGGAGCCGGGTGTTGGAGTTCTCGGCCACGTAGGCGACGGAGAAGTCGCTGACCACGAAGGCGTGCACGAGGACGCCGAGGCCCCCGAGGAGGAGGACGAACTGACCGCCCGCGAGGGTCCCGGCGGCGCGGCGCCAGGCCGCGTTCGTCGCGCTGGCGTAACCGGCGGCCGCGAGGC
>VXNE01000415.1:0-2409 GCA_009840715.1 Gammaproteobacteria bacterium | reverse complement strand
CCCGGCGGGGGTGGCCGCGCGGCCTACACCGGGGGCGGCGTGGCCGACCGCCGCCGCCAGGGCGAGGATCGTCGCGAAGTGGCCGAGCTCGACGATCACGGGTCCGCCGACTGGTGCGCCGCGAGGTCCGCGATCTCCGGCGGCATGTAGTTCTCGTCGTGCTTGGCGAGCACTTCGTGGGCCATGAAGGTCCCGCTCGCATCGAGCTGACCTGTCGCGAGGATGCCCTGTCCCTCGCGAAACAGGTCCGGAAGGATCCCCACGAACCGGACGGGGAAGTCGGAACCCTGGAAGTCGGACAGCACGAACGACACGCCGAGGCCCTCGGCATCCCGGGACACGCTCCCGGGCATCACCATGCCGCCCGCCCGAATGGTCACCCCCACCGGAGCCGTGCCGTTCACGATCCGCTCGGGCGGGTGGAAGGCGTTGATGTTCTCGTTCAGCACCACGAGCACCAGCGCAACCGTCGCAGCGGTCCCGGCGAGCAGGAAGACGGCGGCGGTAAGGCGGCCCCGGCGCACGCGGTTCATGGGTTTCTCCCTTCGTCGGTGCGGCGGGCGTTGGCCAGGAAGCGGCGTCGCTCGACGATCGGCCGCAACCCGAGGCCGGCCAACACCGCGAAGGAGATGCCGTAGGCCAGCCACACGTAGAGTCCGTGACCGCCCATCGCGAGGAATTCGCTCATGAGCGCCCCACCCAGTCGCGCACCCATTGCGCGTCCGCCTCGCGCCGGAGTACCTCGTTGCGTAGCCCTGCAACCAGGAACGCCGCCACGAGGCTGTAGAAACCCAGGAAGTTCACGAGCAGGGGCACCCACATCGAGGGCGGCATGGCGGGGGCCGCGGTGAAGGTGATGCTCGCCGGCTGGTGCAGGGTGAGCCACCAGTCCACGGAGTATTTGATGATCGGGACGTTCACCGTGCCGACGATCGCGAGCACCGCGGCCGCGCGCCCGGCCTGGTCCGCGCGCGGAATGGCCTGGCGCAGGGCCATGATGCCCACGTACAGGAAGAACAGGACCAGCACGGAAGTCGTCCGGGCGTCCCACACCCACCAGGCGCCCCAGGTCGGACGTCCCCAGATCGCGCCCGTCAGCAGGGCGATGCCCGTGATGGCCATGCCGACCGGCGCCGTCACGGCGATGAACATGTCCGCGAGCTTCATGCGCCACACCAGCACGACGATCCCGGCCACGCCCATGGCCACGTAGAGCGCTTCGGCCAGGTGCGCCGACGGTACGTGGATGTAGATGATCCGGTAGCTGTCGCCCTGCTGGTAGTCCGGGGGTGCGAAGCCCAGTCCCCACACCGTACCGACCGTCAGCAGGACGATGCCCGCAACGAGGAAGCCCACCAGCCACGGTCGCGACAGGTCGAAGAACCACCGCGGCGATCCCATCCGGTAGAACCAGGTGGTGAAGCGGCCCACGTCAGTACTCCTGGCTCACGCGAAGCGCGAGGCCCACGGCGAACGGCGCCAGGGTCAACGCGGCGGCGAGCAACGCACCGAGCATGAGCAGTTCGCCTGCCGGACTCGCGCCCGAGGCCGCCGAGAGACTGGCCCCCGCACCGAAGATCAGCACCGGCACGAAGAGCGGCAACGCAATCACCGCCGCGAGCACGCCGCCGCGCCCGAGGCCGACCGTGAGCGCCGCCGCGATCGCGCCGATCAGCGTCAGCGCCGGCGTGCCGAGCGCAAGACTTGCAGCCAGCACGGGCAGCCCCTCCGGTGGCACCTGCAGCATCAGCCCCGCCAGCGGCGAGAGGGCCGTCAGGATCAGTCCCGTCACGCACCAGTGCGCGAACAGCTTGGCGAGCACGGCGACGAACAGCGGCCGTCCATGCAGCAGCAACTGCTCGAGCGTGCCGTCCTCGAAGTCGCGGCGGAACAGGCCTTCGGTCGCCATCATCGTGGCCAGGAGCGCCAGCACCCACACCATGCCCGGCGCCAGCGCGCCCATCGCATGGCGTTCCGGCCCCATGCCGAGCCCGAACAGGACGACCGTCAACGCGAAGAACGCGACCGGGTGCACGGCGTCGGCCCGCGCGTGAAACGCGACCAGGAAGTCCCGTCGGACCTGCGCGACAGCGATGTTCATCCGGGCAACTCCAGGCGCCCCGCGTCCGGCACGCCCAGCGACTCGTGGGTCGCGCACAGCACCGCGCCCCCCGCGTCCCGGTGCCGGCCGACCAGGGAACGCACCAGCTCCCGGCCGGCATCGTCGAGCGCCGCGAACGGTTCGTCCAGCAGCCACAGTGATGTTCCCGTGACCGCCAACCGCGCCAGCGCCGCGCGTCGCCGCTGCCCGGCCGACAGCGTCGCGCAGGGCACGTGTCCCGCGCCCCCGAGCCCCACGGCGGCGATGGCGTCCTGGCAGACGTCGGCGTTGCGGGACAACCCCTGCAG
>VXNE01000455.1 GCA_009840715.1 Gammaproteobacteria bacterium | reverse complement strand
GCAACGGGTGCGTGCGGCTGGGCTGGCGCGGCCGCCCCGCGCGGGGCCAGCCCGGGGGCGTGGCGTTCTGGGCGCACGTCGGCGGGTTTCTCGCGGGACTGGCGCTGGTACTGCCGCTACGCCGCGCGGACTACGTGGCCGCCCACCGGGCACAGCAAGCGCGGCGGACCTCGAGGCACCGTTGGTAGGGGTCGCCCGGGTCAGCATCTCACGCGCGAAGGGGAAGTTGTCTCACGAGCATCGTGGCGCTCGGCCGTAGCGCGGCAGCGGCGGCTCACGCGACCCTCTCCGGTGTTCCGTCCAACGTGCGTCGACGCCGACCCAGCCTGCCATGGCCCCGCATCAGTGCGCTCCAAAACCGCCCTGTGTTACGGTCCCCGGACTCCGTCACCGGACGCATACCCGCCGGAGACCACCCCATGAAACAGACCACAGTCCCCGTCGCCGTCGACTATCCCAGCAGCGACGGCAAGCCCATGGCTGAGAGCCATCGACACGCGATGGCCACCGTCAACGCATGGCAGGGGCTCACCCACTTCTTCTCCAAGCGTTCCGATGTCTATGTCGGCATGGACATGCTGATGTACTTCGTCGAAGGAGACCCCCGGCAATCTGTGGTACCCGATGTCTTCGTCGTCCTTGGCGCACTGAAGTTGCCGCTGCGGGACAACTGGCTGGTCTGGGAGGAAGGCCGCGTGCCGGACTTCGTGCTGGAGATCACTTCGCGCACCACGCGCCGCGAGGACGAGGGACGCAAGCGGCAGCTCTACCAGCGCCTCGGCGTCGCTGAGTATTGGCAGTACGACCCGACCGGCGACTACCTCGACCCGCTACTGAAGGGCGCCCACCTCGTCAACGGCTCCTACCGGCCCATCGCGACGACGGCGGGGCCGGTTGGGGCGCCACGCCTGGCGAGCGCCCTGGGCATTGAGCTCCACCTCGTGCGCGATGAACTGCGTCTCTTCGATCCTTCGGGGGGCCGGTATCTGCCGACGTTCGAGGAGGCGACAGTGCGGGCGGATACGGCCGAGCGCGAGTTGAACGCAGCCAGGCGTCGCGTTGCCGAGTTGGAGGCCAAGCTTCGAGCGTCGGGCCGGTGAACGCCTGACCGGGGTCGCAACCTCCCGACAACGGACTACGTAACCGTCAAGGACCACCCATGCCCATCGAAACCCGTCTCCTCGGCCGCACCGGCGTGCGGGTCAGCAACCTCTGCCTCGGGGCGATGATGTTCGGCTGGCGGACGGAGCCGGCCGAGTCGTACGCGATCGTCGATCGCGCCATCGACGCCGGGATCAACTTCATCGACACCGCCAACGTCTACGGGCGGGGCCGCAGTGAAGAAGTCACCGGCGAGGCCCTGGCCCGCAACGGCAAGCGCGACCGCATCGTGCTTGCCACCAAGTTCTACGGTTCGATGGACGACTCCGACCCCAACGCGCAGGGAGCGAGCCGCCGGCACATCGTCGACGCCTGCGAAGCGAGCCTCCGGCGCCTCGGGACCGACTGGATCGACCTCTACCAGATCCACCGGCCAAGCCCCGACACCGCCATCGACGAGACCCTGCGCGCCCTCGACGACCTCGTCCGGCAGGGCAAGGTCCGCTACCTCGGCACGTCCACCTTCGCCGCGTGGCAGTTCGTCGAGTCGCTCTGGGCTTCGGAGAAACATGGGCTGAACCGCTTCGTCTGCGAGCAGCAGCCGTACAACCTGCTCGACCGGCGCGTCGAGCGGGAACTGATGCCGATGGCGCGGACCTATGGCGTCGCGACGATTCCCTGGAGTCCCCTCGGCGGAGGGCTCCTGACCGGGAAGTACCGGCGCGGGGAGGAACCGCCTGCCGGTACAAGATTCGCCAACGCCAACGCGATGCAGCGCAGGCGCTATAACGACCGCATCTTCGACGTGATCGAGGGTCTCGAACCCCTCGCCCGGGACCGGGGCGTCACGCTGTCACAGTACGCGCTCGCCTGGGTGATGGCGCAGCCCGGCGTGACGAGTCCCATCGTCGGGCCGCGCACGATGGAGCAACTCGAGGACAACCTGCCGGCGGCGGAGGTCGGGATCACCGAGGAGGACGCCCGCGCCATCGACGCCTTGATCCCGCCCGGCCAGATGGTCGCGCCGTTCTACGAGGCGGATTTCGGGCCCCACGGGTTCCGCGTGTAACGTCCCCGCGGAACCGTTAGCAGGGCTTGCCCCCCTGCACCACGATCCGGTGCATCACCCGCTCCTCCGAGAAGTCGGCGACGGCGTAGTGCATCACGGAGCGGTTGTCCCACATGACGAGGTCGTCCACGTCCCAGCGATGGCGGTAGACGAACTCGGGCCGGCTCGCGTGCGCCAGCAGACGGAACAGCAGGCGCTCGCTCTCGTCCTCCGGCAACCCCACGATGTAGCGGGTGAAGGTGCTGTTGACGTAGAGCGCGCGGCGGCCTGTCTCCTCGTGGGTCCGAACGACCGGGTGGACCGAGTCCTCCACGTCCGGTCCGAAGACCTTGCCCGAGTGGAACGCTTCGAGGCCCTCGATACGGTCGCGCAGCGCCCCGTCGAGCGTCTCGTAAGCCAAGTGCTGGTTCGAGAACGCCGTGTCGCCCCCGGCCTGCGGCAGCACGCGGGCGTGCAGCGCCGTAATGCGCGGCGGGGTGGCATGCCAGGTCATGTCGGAATGCCAGCCGCTCCCGAAGGGATGCTCGCCCGGGTAGAACCGGTGCTTGCGCCCCTCGCGCGCGATCCACTGGACGAAGTCGGTGTCCTCGTGTTTCGTCGCGGGGTGCGTGAGCAGGCTGCCCCACAGGCGACCGAAGTCCGCGAGTTCGAGCGCGGACAGCGTCTGCCCCGGCAGCACCAGGAGATGGTGTTCGAGCAACAGTCCGTGCAGGTCCGAGACGAGTTGCGCGTCGGTGTCGCGCGCCAGGTCGATGCCTTCGATGCGCGCGCCCATGGCGACGCTGGCGGGGCTGGTCGAGAAACGCGTGTCGCGGGCGGCTTCCGCCATGAGCTTTTCCCTCTCTACTGATCCTCGCGGATCGTCATGCAATCGCCTCGGGGGGTCAAGCGCCGTACGGGCCGGAGCCGTCGACGTAGAGCCGCTCGCCGGTCACGTAGGAGTTCGAGTCGGAGACGAGAAACCGCACGACGTTCGCGACGTCCTCCGGCTGGCAGACGTGGCCGAACGGACTGTCGGCATCGAGCGTCCTGATGTCCTGCACGCCCGCCGTGGCGCGCACGAGCCGGCGCCCCATCTCCGTCTCCACCAGTCCCGGCGCCACCACGTTGACCCGGATGTCGTGCCGCTTCTCCTCCTTCGAGAGGGTCATCGCCAGGGCCTCCAGCGCGGCCTTGCCCATGTTGTAGGGCGCCCCGTTCGCACCGAACGAGCGCGTCGCGGCGCTCGAGATCATCACGATGTCGCCGCGCTTCGCTTCCCGCATCCGGGGAATCACGAGCTTGGAAAGGGAATTATATCGAATAGTGCCGAAAACGCTTGACGCCGCCCGCCTCCGGCACTATCCTATGGAGAATGAAAAGGGGGCGGCAGATGAAGCACAAAGCACCCGGCAAGGCCCACCGCAAGGGCATCCCTCTCGCCAAGCTGTTCAAGATGTTCCCCGACGACGCGACCGCCGAAGCATGGTTCGCGGACCAGCGATGGGGTGACACCCCGGCCTGCCCGCACTGCGGTTCCCTCAACGTCCAAGTCGGCTGCAAGCACAAGACCATGCCCTACCGCTGCCGCGAGAAGGAGTGCGCCAAGCGGTTCAGCGTCAAGACCGGGACGGTCATGCAGGCATCGAACCTCGGCTACCAGGTGTGGGCGATCGCCATCTACCTCATGACGACCGGGATCAAGGGCGTCTCGAGCATGAAGCTCCACCGCGATCTGGACATCAGCCAGAAGTCGGCATGGCACCTCGCGCACCGCATCCGCATGGCCTACGGGCTGGACGACGACGCGCCGCCCCTGACGGGCCCTGTGGAGGTTGATGAGGCATTTTTCGGGGGGAAAGAGGGCAACAAGCACGAGTCCAAGAAGCTCCGCGCCGGCCGCGGCGGGGTCGGCAAGACGCCGGTGGTCGGGGTTCGCAGTCAGGCCACCAACGAGATTCGGGCGCGGGTCACGTCACTCCGCAAGGCGGATCTGGTCGGCTTCGTGGAGACGCATGCAGGCGGCGAAATGGTCTACAGCGACGAGGCCCATGCCTACAACGACCTGCTCGAACACGAGTCCGTCAAGCACTCCATCGGCGAGTACGTCCGGGGGCCGGTCCACATTAACGGTGTCGAGGGCTTCTGGGCTATGATGAAGCGCGGCTTCCACGGGACGTACCACAAGATGTCGCCCAAGCACCTGAACCGCTACGCCGACGAATTCTCCGGCCGCCACAACATCCGCGAGCTCGACACGCTCGACCAGATGTCCGAGGTAGTCCACGGATTCGAGGGCAAGCGGCTCCGCTACAACGACCTCATCGCTCCCACCGGCCTCGACTCCGGTGCCCGACCCGCGACAGACTGAGAGTCGTCAGTGACCAACCTCGGCAAGGAGTTCGCGCAGCGTATAGTTGAATCCCGTATCGAGTTCCGTAGATTCTTCGTCGAGGGCGTCATACCGGAGCGATACGAGTCTCTCGTGCGTAGCGGTCCCCGGGGAGGTGTCGGTCGCGTGGAGCAAAACTCCGACGACCGCGCGCAGAGCCAGAAGGCCTCCGGCTAGTCGTTCGATACTGATTGCCTGATCTTGCACGCTCATCGGTCTCCTGTCCTGCGGACGTCTACTCACGACTCCTCCCGGTCCCACAGCGCCAACCGCGACACCCAATACTTCGACACTTGGCCCTTCGGCCGGATGTAGGCCGTGTCGCTGAACACCTTCGTATCCTCCACGAACACCTCTGTGCCGCGAGTGAACACGTCGCACTGTTGCGTTGCGAGGGATACCGTGGCGGCCTGCATGTAAGCCTCCCTGTCTCCCGAGGCCATCATCCGGAACAGGTCGAGAAGCTCATCCTCGTCCTTGCAGCCGAGCGTTCCGTCCGCAACGATCTTGCAGGGTTCCTTGCCAAGAGCCACACGACCGCAGTCGTAGGCCTGCCTCACCACGACATCCGGATCCGGTGCCGGTCGAGCAGGTCGCTCGACCACCTTGGGAGATTCGATGCGCGGCCGCGTTGGAGCCGCGGCGGGCGCTGGGGCGGCGGCCCCGGTCGTGGGTGGGGGCGGGGGGGGGTCCCCCGCCGGGGGCGCGGTGATGGGTAAGGGGGCGCCCGCGTAGGCGACGCCCATGCCCCCAC
>VXNE01000604.1 GCA_009840715.1 Gammaproteobacteria bacterium | reverse complement strand
CCCCGCCTGCGCCATCGCGGCGATCGCATCCGCAAAGTTGGCGCGGAGACCGGTTTCGCCGTAGGCGTCGATGATGCCTTCGAAGCCGATGCTCAGGTTCAGGATGTCCACGCGCTTCGGGCCGTTCCGCCACGCCAGGATCCGGTTGAACCGCGACGCCCACGAGGTGTTTACGCTTGTTGAGTCCGCGAGAGAGACGGGGTTGTAGGTGTCGTCCGGGGTTCCTACGGGAATGGCGAACATGGCGATGTCGGCGTCCCAGGCGACGCCTTGCGGGCCGTTCGAGATGGAGTGATCCCGGATTCCGGCGGCGACGCTCGCGACGGCCGTGCCGTGAGAAAACTTCGTACCCCTCTCATTCGGGGTGTTTCCCAGGAACACCTCGTTCACCGTTTTTCCCGCGAACATCCCGTGCGCCGTGTCGATGCCCGAGTCGATGAAGCCGATGGTCACGCCCGCGCCCGCGCCGGCGTTTTCGCCCTTGAGCAGGTTGACGTGGGCGTAGGCCCGGTCCGCGCCGATGGCTCCCAGGCCCCACTGGTTCCGGAAGGGCGTCTCGAGGCGGTATTCCAAGGCGAGCCGCCCCGCCCGGCTGTTGAAATCCCCGGTGGAGGCGCAGGTCCCGTCGTGGAGCGGAATGCATTCTGGCTGCGGCTGCTGGGGTTGCGGCGGCTGCGGCGGCTGTTCAGGCTCTTGCGGGGGTTGTTGCGGCTGCCCGGTATCGGGCATCACCGCGGGTGTCACCCTCGAACCTCCGCCCCCGCCGCCGCAGTTCGTGAGGACGAACGTCGCGCAGAGGAGGATGGCGCAAACCGGGAGCCGGTTCAGGGCGAACGCCGCACGGGCGCCGCGCCCGCCTTCGATTCGGCCCGCCCTGCCCCGTCTCTTTGGCCGTCGCGCGATTACCATGTCGCCTTCCAGTCCATGCGCCCGCCCTCATTGGTCGTCGTCCGGATGGACTGCATGCCGTGGGCCTATTCTGCAAGAATATCCCGGGCAAGTATAGCGTGAAATCCCGATGCCGCCTGTCCGCTGCGCCCATGAAAAGAGGTCGGTGAGTTTCAAATGAAATGGTTGGGGGGAATCCGGTCGTCCGCCGACGATCCGGATATCGATATGGCGGAAAACGGCTTCGGGCAGCCGCAGTCCGGCGCGCGCCAAACGGAATTTCCGGCGTTTCACGAACTTGCTCCCCGGTATGGGGCGCACTATACTACGCTGATTCTATTCATTCACTTTGGTCCGGCGCGGGTTGTCGCTCCACGCCCGCCCGGGAAGAGGATGGGCTGCTTCGGTCTGTTGTTTTCGGTTTGCCGGGCATCGGGGGTTTCCTGCTCATGGGTTCGGACCTCGATGCCCGGAGAAAAGAATAGACTCGGCGGCGGATTCGTCGACATGGCCGTTCCGCTACGGGCTGCGCCCCGGAATGGACGTGTCGAAAGATGACATGCCTCACATGCAACGGCGTGGCGTCGAAGCGAGGGTCGACTTTATGCCAGTGCAATTCTTCGCTTTCTTCCAGACGGTGCGGGGAGCGTTCGCCCCGCCCGCGTCTTCAGTGGCGGCGGTCGCGCCGAAGCCGCGCGCGCGTCGTTCCCGGGTGCTCCCGTGCGCTGGATAGGACTCTGCGGGAGCCTCTTCGTCCTGGCGGCGGGGGTGTTCCTCCGGCCGGAGATTGCGCAAGGGCCTGCGCTCGCGCAACTCGCGGCCGCCGGGCTCGTGCTCGCGGCCGCCGCGGGCATGGCCTTCAGCCTGCAGGCGCAGTTCGCATCGAACCTGTTCCTCGACATCACGGCGCGCGTCGGGCTCGCCGTCTTCGCGCTGATCGCGCTCGCCCACCCGGATCGGTGGGTAGCTGCCGCGGCGTGCGCCCCGGTGGCGCTGTTCGCGGGATATTCGCTCCTGCGCAGGCGGCTGCGCAATAACCTGGCGCAGGCCCGGAGACAACTGTTCGATGCGGTCAACGCCGTTTCCGAAGGCTTCGTGCTGTTCGACGCCGAGGATCGGCTGGTTATCTGCAACGAGACTTACAGGCGCTACTTCACCGATGTCTGCGGGGAGGATATGGGAAAGCTGATCCGGCCGGGCGCCTCACTGGAGGAGATTCTGCGGGCCGGATTCGAGCGCGGCATGTTTCCCGGCGCCGCCTTCGATCCCGGCGGCTCTCCGGGCCGGCGACGGGAACCGCAGGCGCATCCCGTGCTCCCCAGCGAACTTCGTCTGTCCAGCGGGATCTGGCTGCAAATCGTCGAAACGCGCACGCACGACGGCAACGTGCTCATGGTTCATACAGACATCACCGAAGTCAAGCGGCGCGAGGAAGAGCTCCACGCCGTGCTCGACGCCATCGAGTACGGGGTCTGCTTCATGGGCCCCGACCTCCGGGTGCGAATCGCCAACCGCGCCTTTCGCGATATGTGGAACTTCACCGACGACTTCATGGAAGGCCGCCCCACCCTGGCGGAACTGATCGGCTACAACCGGCACACCGGGATATACGACGTTCCCGACGAGCAGTGGGAGGGGTACGTCCGCGACCGCGTCGCGGCGATCCGGGCGGGCGACATACCGCCCCTCGAGTGGACCCTCGCCAACGGCAAGGTCGTTCAGTATCAATGTATCGCGCTGCCGAGCGGCGACCGCATGCTGACCTACCTGGACATCACCGAAGTCAAGCGGCGCGAGGAAGAGCTCCACGCCGTGCTCGACGCCATCGAGTACGGGGTCTGCTTCATGGGCCCCGACCTCCGGGTGCGAATCGCCAACCGCGCCTTTCGCGATATGTGGAACTTCACCGACGACTTCATGGAAGGCCGCCCCACCCTGGCGGAACTGATCGGCTACAACCGGCACACCGGGATATACGACGTTCCCGACGAGCAGTGGGAGGGGTACGTCCGCGACCGCGTCGCGGCGATCCGGGCGGGCGACATACCGCCCCTCGAGTGGACCCTCGCCAACGGCAAGGTCGTTCAGTATCAATGTATCGCGCTGCCGAGCGGCGACCGCATGCTGACCTATCTGGACATCACGGAGACGAAGCGGCGCGAGCGGCGGCTCAACGAGCTCGTCGAGGAACTCGGCGCGACCCGCGACGAAGCGCTGCAGGCGCGCACCCAGCTCGGGGAGGCGATCGAGGCCATCTCCGAGGGCTTCGTCGTCTTCGATGACGAGGACCGCCTCGTCCTGTGCAACAGCAACTACCGGCAGTACTTCATCGACGCCGTCGGTGAAGAAGTGGCCCGGCTGGTCGTACCCGGCGCCGACCGCGAGACTATCCTTGCGGCGGCGTTCGAGCACGGCATGTTCCCGGACAGGGAGGGTGCCACCGAGGAGTTCCTCGCCTGGTGGCGGGACAATCTGCTGACCACCGTCGAATTCCGCTTCAGCAGCGGCAAACACGTCCAGGTCGAGGAGGTGCTGTCCCGGGACATCGGCATCGTGGGCGTCTACACCGACATCACCGAGGTCAAGGAGCGGGAAGCCGAACTCGCCGAGATGGTCGACCATCTGACGGTGGCGCGTGACCAGGCGATGGAAGCCACCCGGGCCAAGAGCCGGTTCCTCGCCAACATGAGCCACGAGCTGCGCACGCCTCTGAACGCCGTCATCGGCATCACCGAGATGCTGGAGGAGGACGCCAGGGACGACCGCCAGGACGACTACATCGAGCCCCTGGGGCGGGTCACGAACGCGGGCCGGCACCTTCTGAAGCTGATCAACGAAGTCCTCGATCTCTCCAAGGTCGAAGCGGGCCGGATCGAGTTCCACTGCGAGGACATCGACGTCGGCGGGCTGACGGAGGAGCTGGCGACCACCTCGCAGCCCCTTGCCGAGAGGAACGCCAATCGGCTGACGGTCCATTGCCCGGAGGACGTCGGCGTCATGCGCTCCGATGCCACGCGGGTGCGGCAGGTCGTTCTCAACCTGCTGAGCAACGCCTGCAAGTTCACCAAGGAGGGCGAGGTCAGCCTGAGCGTCGAGCGGCGCACGGCCGAGGAGCGGGACTGGATTCAGTTCGAGGTAGCCGATAACGGTATCGGGATGACGCCGGAGCAGCAGAGCAAGGTGTTCGAGGAGTTCTCCCAGGCGGACAGCTCGACCACCCGGGAGTACGGCGGCACGGGTCTCGGCCTCG
Organism: Gammaproteobacteria bacterium; assembly: GCA_009840715.1. Taxonomy (GTDB): domain Bacteria; phylum Pseudomonadota; class Gammaproteobacteria; order Pseudomonadales; family Azotimanducaceae; genus VXNE01. Next base: position 1,164 of record VXNE01000604.1, on the reverse strand, counting down.
CAATCAGCCGGCGGCTGTGCCGCATGATGGGAGGCGCCATCAAACTCACCAGTGACCCGGGAGTCGGCAGCACGTTTGACGCGCGCCTGCCGGCGGTACTGGAGCCGGTCGTCGAGGAGGTCCCGCAGCGCCCGGCGTCCGCGGCGGGAGGGCGGTAGGCGATGGGGGCCAGAATCCTGTACGTCGAGGACAACGAGGACAATGTCTACATGTTGTCGCGCCGGCTGAGGCGCAAGGGCTACGAGGTGCTCGTCGCGGATGACGGCGCGAAGGGGGTCGAGATGGCCGGGACCGATGCGCCGGCGCTGATCCTGATGGACTTGAGCCTGCCGGTACTGGACGGCTGGGAGGCGACCCGGCGGCTCAAGGGCGCGCCCGAGACGCGGCAAATCCCGATCATCGCCCTTTCGGCGCACGCCATGGAAGGCGACCGCGAGAGCGCCCTCGCCGCGGGTTGCGACGACTACGACACCAAGCCGGTCGAATTCGAACGCCTGCTGGGAAAGATCGAAGCGCAGCTGGCGAGAGGAGATGAGGCATGAACGACGACGCATCCGCCATTCTCGTCGTCGACGACAACGAGGACAACCGGTACACATTGACCCGGCGGCTGAAGCGGCAGGGCCACGACGAGGTGGCGACGGCCGAGGATGGCCGCAAGGCCCTGGAGATGCTGGGCGCGCGCTCCTTCGATCTGGTCCTCCTCGACATCATGATGCCGGAGATGGACGGCTACGAGGTGCTGGAGGCGATGAAGGCGGACTCGAGGCTGCGCAGGATTCCGGTCCTGATGATCTCCGCCCTGGACGATATCGACAGCATCGTCCGATGCATCGAACTCGGCGCCGAGGACTATCTGCCCAAGCCCTTCAACCCGACCCTGCTGCGGGCCCGGGTGGAGGCGTGCCTGGAGAAAAAGAGGCTGCGCGACCGGGAAACCGCCCACCCGGAGCGGCCGGAGAGCGAAACGGAGCGTCCCGGCGCGCCTTTGCGCGCCGTTTTGCCCGCCGGGGCGGTGCAGGAGTTCGAGGAGACGGGCGCGGTAAGGCCCCGGCGCTTCGATGACGTCGCCGTCGTGTGCTGCGATGTGGCCGGCTTCGCCGGGTACTGCGACGAGCACCCGCCGGAGGCGGCGGTCGGGGAACTGCAGCGCCGGTTCGAGCG
>VXNE01000136.1 GCA_009840715.1 Gammaproteobacteria bacterium | reverse complement strand
CTCGACGATGGCGCCGGTGTCGATCGCGTGGGCGACCGCGCGCCGGACCCGGACGTCCGCGAGCGGGTGGCGCGGGTCGGTGGCGTTCATGCCGAGATAGAGGTTGTTGGGGCCCGGCAGCGACACCGTGCGCACGCCGGGCATGCGGCCGAAATCCTCGACCTGCGCCGGGGGCACGGCGTCGATCCAATCCACCTCGCCGGTCTTGAAGGCCGCGACGCGCGTGGTGTCCTCGGGGATGATCTTGATGACGAGCCGCTTGGCCCTGGGCGTCGCGGCGGCGTTCCAGTAGTCCTCGAAGCGCTCCACCACGAGTTCCTCCCGCGGCTTGCGCGAGACGAACTTCCACGGCCCCGTGCCGACGGGATGCGTCTGCATGCCAACCTCGCCTACGGCCTCGAAGTGCCGCCGCGGCACCGCCCACAGGGCGAGGTTCCAGGGCACGAACGCGGCGTCTGGCTCATCGAACACGATATCGAAGCGGCGGTCATCGTGCACCACGAGATCGCGCACGTACCGGAAGCGGCCAGCGGCGCGGGACATGGGGTCGCGCTGGCGCTCGTACGCGAAGCGAAAGTCGTGCGCCGACAGCGTGTCGCCGTTGTGGAACTTCACGCCTTCCCGGAGCTTCACGGACAGCACGTGGTCGGCGCCGGTGCGCTCGAACGACCAGGACTCCGCAAGCCAGTTGACCCGCGCGAGGTCCGGGTCGACATTCAGCAACTGCTCGTAGAAGAGCGAGACGAAGTAGGCGTCCACGCCCGCGGTCGCCCGCGTCGGTTCCACCTGGGTGGGTTCGGCGCCGAAAGCCACCACGATCTCCTCGGCGTGCGCGGCCGACGCGAGCAGGCAGGCGAGAAGCGGTGCGGTAGCGATGCCGCGCATGGTCGGTGAGGTGGCCGCGTTGGGGGATGGCCGACAGTATCGCCGTCGCAGTCCGCGGCGAACAGGTGTTCGCGGGGCCGGAACACTCCGTGCCGGGACCGGCGTCGCCGGTCTGCTACGATTTCGCTTTGCGCCGGACACTTTGCACCGGACGAAGGCGCGACGGGAGAGACCTTGGCGGAAGTCGCTCGTATCGGCCAGGACGAAGCGCGCCCGATGCCGGCGGTCAGGCGCCGGCGCATCGCGCCCCGTTCGGCCGCGGTCGCCGCGGCCCTGCTGGCCGCGACGCTCTTTGGAGCATGGTGGCTCTACGACCGACTCACCAACGTATACGTCATGGACGCCCGCGTGGCGTCGGACATGATCCTCCTGAGCAGCCGCGTCGCTGGCTGGGTAACGGAACGTCCGGCCACGAAGGGGGAGCGGGTGGCGGCGGGCGCCCCGCTGCTGCTGGTCGACGATCGCCAGGCGCGCCTCCGGCGGGACGAACTCGAGGCCGCGCTCGCGACACTGGATGCGCGCACGGATGCCGTGAAGGCCGAGATCGCGTACATGCGCGGTGCGACGGCGAGCCGCATCGAGTCGGCGGAGTCGGAGCTGGCTGCCGCGAGGTCGGAACTCGATGCCGCCGGCTCCATCCGGGAGACCGCGGAAGACGAATGGCGCCGCGCGGACGCATTGCGCGAGCGCAACCTCCTCTCGGAACAGGACTGGGCTGCGCGGCGGACGGCGTTCCGCACCTCGGAGCAGGCGGAGAAGAGCCGGGCGGCGCAGTTGCGTGGCGCGGAGGCGGACGTCGCGGAGCGGCGCTCCGAGCAGGCGCGGCTCGATATGCTGGACGCGGAGCTCGCGCGCCTTGAGAGCGAACGGCTGGCCCTGCGGCTGCAGCGCGACCGCGCGGGCGAGGAACTCGCGGACCACGTCATCCGCAGTCCCATCGCGGGGGTCGTCGACCAGACCTTCATCGACGCCGGCGAGTACGTCGCGGAGGGACAGCGTGTCCTCATGCTGCACGATCCGGACGTGTACTGGGTGCGGACCAACGTCAAGGAGACGGACCTCCGCCACCTGCGCGTCGGCAAGCAGGCGGAGGTCCAGGTCGATGCCTTTCCAGACAAGACCTACACGGCCACGGTCGCGCGGATCGGCCATGCCGCGACCAGCGAGTTCGCGCTGCTGCCGAACCCGAATCCGAGCGGCAATTTCACCAAGATCACCCAGCGCGTCGAGGTGAAGTTGACGTTCGACGAGCCCGATCCGCGGCTGCGGCCGGGGCTCATGGTCGAGGTGAAGATCCCCAAGTCCGACGCCGACGCGGGGGAGTAGGTGGCGGAGGGGCCGCCCGGAGCAGGCGCCAGCCGCGTACCGCCCGGGATCGAGGCCACCCCCGGCATCCTCGCCCTGTACGAGCGCCACGGCGCGACCTACCCGTGGTGGGTCACCGGCGTCGCCGTCCTCGGCTCTTTCGCGACGCTCCTGACCGCGACGATCATCAACGTCGCCATCCCGGACATCATGGGGGCCCTCGGCCTCACGATCGACGAGGCGCAGAACCTCGTCAGCGCCCATCTCGCCGCCGGAACGGTGACGATGCTGATGACGGCCTGGGCCATACGGTCCTTCGGCATCGTCACGACGTTCCTCTTCAACATGGTGCTGTTCGCCGTGTCCTCGATCGCCGGCGGCCTCGCGAACACGGGCGAGATCCTGTTCCTGGCGCGGCTGGTGCAGGGGGCCGCGTCCGGCATCATCATGCCGCTGTCGATGGTCATGGTCGCGCAGGTGTTCCCGGTGGACCGGCGCGGCATGGCGATGGGCTGGATGGCTGTCGGGACGGTACTCGCGCCGGCGCTCGGACCCACCTTGGGCGGCTACCTCGTCGACAACCTCTCCTGGCGATGGGTGTTCTTCATGGCCGTCCCGTTCGCAGTGGTCAGCATGCCCCTCGCGTTGGTCTTCTTCCCGACACGGGAGGAACGCGGTCCGCGGCCGTCCTTCGACTGGGTGGGCGTCTTCCTGTGCGGCGTCTTCCTCCTGTCGATGCTGACAGCCCTGACGGAGGCGCAGAGCGAGGGCTGGTACGACGACCGCGTCACGATCGCGCTGGCGAGTACGGCTGTCAGCTTTGTCGCGTGGATTGCCTGGGAGGCGCGGGTCGACGAGCCGATCCTCGACCTGCGCCTGTTCCGCAACGTGCGCTTTCTCGGCGCGGCGATCGTGACCTTCACGGTAGGCGCGGCGCTGTACGGGTCCACCTACGTCTTCCCGCTGTTCCTGCAGACGATTTCGCGCCTCATCCCCACCGAGTCGGGGTTGCTCATGGCGCCGGCGGGGCTGGTGATGGCCGTGCTCTTCCCGTTGTCGGGGTACCTGGCCGACCGGCTCTCGATTCGCGTGCTCGTCACCGTCGGGTTGGTCGTTACGGCCTGGTCCTGCTGGCTCATGCGCGGCGTGGATGCCTACACCCCGGTGCTGGATATGGTGATCTGGTACGCGATCAGCCGGGCGGGCCTCGCGCTGGTCTTTCCGGGGCTGAACGCAGCGCCGGTCAACGCGCTGCCTCTCGAGCTGATACCCGCCGGCGCCGGCATGATCAACTTCGTACGCCAGCTAGGCGGCGCCCTCGGCGTGAACCTTCTGTCGTTCGCGCTGATCCAGCAGACGGCGCAGCACCAGGGCCGCGCGCTCGCGACCCAGACCTGGGACAACAGCGGCATGGGAGAGCTGATCCGGCTGGTTCAGGAGGAGTTCACCTACCTCGGGTTCCTCGGCTACCAGGGCTTCGAGATGAGCTTCGGTTACGTGATGGCGATCGTATCGAGCCAGGGGAGCATGCTCGGCTACCGCGACGCGTTCGTCGTGATCGCCGCCGTGCTTCTGCTCTCCGTCGTGCCGGTGTGGATGATGGGCGAGAACCGGTCGGTGGAGCGCGCGGGGGTATAGTCGTGTCTGCCGCCAGGCCCCGGGGAGCACCATGAAAAGAGGCAGGAGCGAGTGGTCGGTCTATCTCTCGGCCGTGGGCCCGATCCTCAAGGCCCTCCCGCTCCTCCGCCTCCGGGCGGACTCCCGCCACACCATCGCCGACTACATCGAGCGCCAGGTCGCGAAGTACGCCGACCTGCCCTTCATTCTCTTCGAGGACCGCCGGATCACGTACCGCGAGTACAACGCGATGGCGAACCGTATCGCCCACTGGGGGCTCTCGGTGGGCCTCAAGGCGGGCGACACGATCGGGTTCATGATGGAGAACCGCGCGGAGTACGTCCCGGTCTGGAGCGGGTTCTCGAAGATCGGCGTCAAGGCGGCGCTCATCAACACCAACCTGGTGGGAGCGAGCGTCGTGCACGCACTGGAAGTGGCCGGCGCCGAGCGGCTGCTGCTCGGGCCCGAGTGCGCGCCCAACGTCGCCGACGCTGCCTTGTCCAACCTGCCGGTCTACGTGCTGCCGGAGGAGGGCGCGGCGGACGCGGGTGTCCCGGGGGCCGAGGACATCCGCCGAGCCCTCGCCGAACAGCCGGACTCCGACCCGGACGCCGCGCTCCGCGCGTCGGTGTGCACGGGCGACTCGGCTTTCCACATCTACACGTCAGGCACGACCGGGTTGCCGAAGGCGACGAACTTCAACCACCAAAAGCTCATGGCGGGCGGTGTATCCGGTGCTTTGCTCGGTCTGGGCAAGGGGGAGGTCGTCTACTGCCCGCTGCCGCTCTACCACAGCGCCGGCGGCATCGGAGCGGTCATGATCGCGATGGGCGCCGGCGGCGCCGTTGCCGTCGCGCGCGAGTTCTCCGCCTCGCGTTTCTGGGACGACGTGCGCCGCTACGACGCGAAAGGGGTCATCTACATCGGGGAACTGTGCCGCTTCCTGCTCAACCGGCCACCCGACCCGCGCGACGGTGAGCACGGCCTGCGCTGGATGTTCGGCATCGGTCTGCGGGCGGACGTCTGGGAGCCGTTCCAGGAACGCTTCCGGATCCCCCGGATCGTGGAGGGGTACGGCGCCACGGAGGCAAACGTCGGCGGTGTCAACTTCTCGGGCAAGGTCGGCTCCGTCGGCAAGATCCGCGGCGGCCTGCTGCTGCGCTATGACATCGAGCGGGACGAACTGGTCCGGGACGCCAAGGGCCGCTACGTGGAGTGCGGGCCGGGCGAGGCGGGGGAACTGCTCGGCAGGATCCCGGCGGGATCGAAGCGCATGCTGAGGCAGTTCCAGGGCTACACCGACCCCGAGGCGACGGAGAGGAAGATCCTGCGCGACGTGAAGAAGCCGGGCGACGCGTACTTCCGCAGCGGCGATCTCCTGCGGCGCGACGACAAGGGGTATTACTATTTCGTGGACCGCATCGGGGACACGTTCCGCTGGAAGGGCGAGAACGTCTCCACGCAGGAAGTGGCGGAGGCGTTGTCCGCGTTCCCGGGCGTGGAGACGGCCAACGTGTACGGCGTCGAGGTGCCGGGTCAGGAGGGGC
>VXNE01000025.1:3043-5356 GCA_009840715.1 Gammaproteobacteria bacterium | reverse complement strand
GGGTCATGGCGCCGAGGGCCATCACCGCGGGAAAGGTGAACGTCACCGCGGCGAGCGCTTCCGTGCCCACGATGCCGAGATAGACCGCCTCGACGAACTGCGCGAGCGTCATCGCCAGGAAGCCGAGGATCATGAACCCGGACAGGCGGATGACGTGGCGCGAGAGGTCGCCCTCGGTGAAGCTCGCCTCCGACCGCTCAGCCACTGGCGAACTCGTCCCGCAGTGCTAAGTTAACGACCGTCCAGTTCCAACTTCGACGGAGCACGTCATGACCGACTCGTCCCGCCCCGTCTTCGCCGTAGGCCACGTGAGCATGCCGGTCGAAGACGTCCACTCCGCCTACGGGTTCTTCGTGCGACACGGCATGCGCGCGATCCTCGAACGCGACGACTTCGGCATCCTCGAACTGCGCGGCGGCACGCATCTCATTCTCACGAAGTCCGATGAGGTGATCGCCGACGGCGAGCGCGCGCCGTTCGACCTGATGGTCGATGACGTCGACGCCGTGCACGCGGCATTCGTCGCGGACGGCGTGGAGGCCACCGATATCGAACGGGGCAAGATCCACGACTCCTTCCAGGTCAAGGGGCCGTCCGGGTACTCGATTCCGGTCAATTCCTCGCACGCGGTGGGCGTCGTCTGACAAAACGCGTAGCCGATTTCCTCTGGGGCGGCGGGACGCCGCGCCCTATAGTAGCCCCGTGACCAGTAGCCCCGTGATCGAACGCGCGCGCGAACTGTTGCGCACGGTGTACGGATACCCCGGGTTCCGCGGCCGGCAGGAAGACGTCGTCCGCACCGTGACGGAAGGACGCGACGCGCTGGTGCTGATGCCGACGGGCGGCGGGAAGTCCCTCTGCTACCAGTTGCCCGCGCTGCTGCGGGACGGGGTCGGCGTCGTGGTATCGCCGCTCATCGCGCTGATGCAGGACCAGGTCGCGGCGCTGCGCCAGCTCGGAGTGCGGGCGAGCTTCCTCAACTCCTCGCTCCCGCCACGCGAACAGGCCGAGGTGATCGGCAACCTCACGGCGGGCCGGCTCGACCTCCTGTACCTGGCCCCGGAGCGACTGCTCCAGGAAGAGACCCTGGAGCTGCTCGGCACCGTGCGCCTCGCCCTGGTCGCCATCGACGAGGCGCACTGCGTGTCCCAGTGGGGCCACGACTTCCGGCAGGACTACCTGGGACTGCATGTCCTGGGCGAGCGCTTCCCCGGGGTGCCGCGCATCGCCCTCACGGCCACCGCCGACGAGCGCACCCGGGAGGAGATCCTGGCGCGGCTCCGGCTGCCCCGCGCGGCGCGCTTCGTGAGCGGCTTCGACCGGCCCAACATCCGCTACGCCGTGCACGCGAAGGCTGACGCGGGCCGCCAGCTCGTCGACTTCCTCGAGGCCCGGCGCGGGTGCGCGGGGATCGTCTACGCGATGACCCGCAGGAGGGTCGAGGACACCGCGCGGATGCTCGCCGAGCGGGGCTTCGACGCGCTCCCCTACCACGCGGGACTGCCGTCGGACGTCCGGGCCAGGCACCAGGAGCGCTTCCTGCGCGAAGACGGGATCGTCATGGTGGCGACGATCGCCTTCGGCATGGGCATCGACAAGCCGGACGTGCGCTTCGTCGCCCACATCGACCTTCCGAAGAGCGTCGAGTCGTACTACCAGGAAACCGGCCGGGCCGGCCGCGACGGCGAACCGGCGGACGCCTGGATGATCTACGGGCTCCAGGACGTCGTCCGCCTCGCCCAGATGGTCGAGCAGTCCGAAGCGGACGACGCGCGCAAGCGGATCGAACGCGTCAGGCTGGACGCGCTGCTCGGGTGGTGCGAGATCACCGAGTGCCGGCGCCGGGCCCTCCTGCAGTACTTCGGCGACGACCTTCCGGACGATTGCGGCAACTGCGACATCTGCCTCGACCCGCCCCGCACCTGGGACGGCACCGTCGAGGCGCAGAAACTCCTGTCCTGCGTCTACCGCACCGGTCAGCGGTTCGGCGCCGGCCACGTGATCGATGTCCTGCGCGGCAAGGAGACGGAGAAGGTCCTGGCCCGGCGCCACGAGCGGCTGAGCACGTTCGGTATCGGCACCGACTTCGCGGACACGCAGTGGCGCTCCATCGTGCGGCAACTGATCGTGCAGGGTTACCTGCGGTCCGATCCCGAGCGTTTCGGGGCGCTGTCCCTCACGCGGAAGTCGCGCCCGCTGCTGCGCGGCGACGAGCGGATCCTGCTGCGCGAGGACGCCTCCCCGAAGCGGCCCGCCAAGGTCACCCGCAAGCCTGACTACGACCTGGGGCCGGAGGATCTCCCTCTGTGGGAG
>VXNE01000025.1:996-3033 GCA_009840715.1 Gammaproteobacteria bacterium | reverse complement strand
CTCGCCGCCGCAGCCGACGTGCCGCCGTCCCTCCTCTTCCACGACGCGACGCACCGCGAGATGGTGCGCGTGAAACCCGCTTCGATGCAGGAACTGCTGGCCCTGCACGGCGTTGGAGAGGCCAAGCTCGAGCGCTACGGGGCGGCGTTTCTCGGCGTGCTGGCGGACTATCGGGCGGGGGGCGAGGAGGAAAGTGTGCAGGACTCCGCGGGAGGGTAACGCGCGTTGTCGTACCGCTTTACTTTCACGCTCACGGGCTCAAGGCTGTCGCACCGGAGCGGTTGAACGCCGCGCTCGCGGCCGCCATCGATGAACTTGAAGTTGCGTTGTACGGCCCGAGCCGCACGGAGTTGACCGACGTCGAGACGGCCATGCTCGAAGACGCCGGTGTCGACGTGGACGAACGTCCGCACGACACGGATCCGATGCTGGACTACGCCACCGAGTTCGCGGCCATCCGTACGACCAGCCTCACACCCACCGCGCTGGCCCAAAGGCTGGGCATCACTGCCGTCCGGGTGCGGCAGATGATCCGCGAGGAAGCCCTCTACGCTCTTCGGATCGGTGGACGCCTGTTCGTCCCGGTCTATCAACTCGCCGGGCAGGGCCTCGTACCCAACATCGCTCGGGTGAATCAAGCCATCGCCGATCTCGACCCGGTTTCGGCGCGGCGTTGGTTCACGACGGCCGACCCGGATCTGCAGGACATGACGCCGCTTCAATGGCTGAAGGCGGGCCGGGACGTCGACGCTGTACTCGGGGTCGTACCTGAGCGGTAGTGCGCAAGGTTCCCCAGAACCCCGAACTCGACCGGCTCCGCTCCACCGATCCCCAGTGGTACTCGCTTGAGCCTGGAGAGCCGCTGTGGCGGGTGTACTTTCGCAGCGGTGCCCACCCGTCCCGCTGGAACCAGTTCCGTACGTTCGGCCCTACCGATGCGCGGTTCGACCACCAGCTCGAAGACCGGACGGACGGTCACCGCGCAGTCATGCACCTGGCACAGAGCCCGGTCACCTGCCTCGCGGAAGCGTTCCAGAAGACTCGCACCATCCACCGCGCCGACCGCAAGCCCGCCCTGGTAGGGTTTGCGGTCACATCATCCCTCAAGCTACTCGACCTCACTGGCGCCTTCCCTGCGCGCATCGGTGCATCGATGGGACTGATGACCGGTGCCCGTTCGGTGGCCGGAAACTGGGCCCGGGCGCTCTACGCCGCCCATCCCGAAGGCCAGGGGTTCCGCTACCCCTCGTCCATGCATGCCAACGCCGTCGCGATCGTGCTGAACGATCGAGCCGATCAGGCAAGGGTATTGCCCCGCTCTCCCGGGTTTCACAAGGCGCTGGACGACCCCAGCATGATCACCGTGCTGAAGAACGCCGCGCGGGAAATCGGCTACCTCCTTCGCTAGCTACCGGCACAGACGCTCGCAAGGCACGCCGTCCCCGTCCCCATCGAGGCGGGTCAGTCCGCACTGGACGAGAAAGAAGCGCGCCTCCTCACACGACGACATCTCGCGACACGCGGTCTTCGTCCGGCAGGTCGGTGGTAGCGATGGCCCGATGGCGACCGCATGCTGCTCCGCCTCCCGTGCGCCGGGGCGCCGGGTTCCGCGCCATTCCCACGGCGGCACCGTCTCCGAGCCCGGCAGCGACCACAGTCCGCGCCGTCCCTCCCGCGCAACCCTCTCGTCCTCCAGGAGCCCGGCGTCCAGCGAGTAGCGCCGGTACACCCAGGCATGGCCTTCGCGCACCATCTCACGGTTGATGTCGCGGTTCCCAACGTACAGGCGGCCAAGCACCCGGCCGTAGCGGTCCTCGCCCTCGGAGGCCACGCGCACGTCGCGTCGGAACACCTTGTCCGCCAGCGCCTGTCGAGCCCGGGTGCCCCAGGGCTGACCCCGCTCCGGCGTATCGATCGCGCTCAGGCGCACTCTCGACTGCGCCCGCCGTTCCCGGTCGAGCACGGTCACTGTGTCGCCGTCCGCGACGCCGACGACGACCACATCAAGGCAGAAGACCGCGTCGCGCGGGTCCGCGT
>VXNE01000025.1:0-986 GCA_009840715.1 Gammaproteobacteria bacterium | reverse complement strand
CGTACGCCGCGGGCGGCACGGATGCCGCGAGGGCGAAGGCGAGGACTCGCCACTGCTGCATGGCCGATCTCCTACACGGAGGTCGGCAACTATCCTACAGCGCGGCTGTTGGCTCCGACACCAGAGGCAGCGCGACGTAGGCACCCGGCTCGACGATCGCCCGGGTCTCGTACCGAACCGCGTCGTCCATGCTGTACCCGCCCGTGTTCGTGTGCGGGATCTGCTCGCTCACGTGATGCACCTCCACCCGGTGCGGTCCCGGCACGGGACCCACGTCCGCCGGGATCTCGAAGGCGCCGTTCGAGTCGCGATGGATGCGGACCCGGGCGATCGGCGCGCGCTCGTCGTCCGGCAGGAAGGTCACCCATGCCATCCCCATCGGCTCGCCGTCCAGCGTCACGCGCCCGGACACGGCGGTCCGCTCCCTTTCCGTCAGGAAGGCGCAGCGACGCAGCCAACGCAGCAGGAGCCGCGGCCAGCGGTTGAGGTCCGGGTCGCCGACGCCCAGGCCGAGACCGTGTTCGCCAAACCCGAACACGTGCAGTTCCGCCTCGACGCCCGCGTCGAGCAGCGCCTTGTAGAAGAGCAGCGACTGTTCGGCTGAGACGATCGTGTCCTCGTGGGTGTGGACGATGAAGGCGGGCGGCGTGTCGGCAGTGACGCGCTCGTCCGCCGGCGTGTACTCGTCCGCCTTGCGGCCCCGTACCGCGCCGTTGACGACAGCGTACACCGGCACGAGAAAGTCGGGACGTGAGTTCTCCCGCTCGACGGGGTCCGGGCTATCGGCCTGTCCCGCGTCGTAACGCGTGCCGACCGCCGCCGCCAGGTGGCCCCCGGCCGAAAACCCGAGCATGCCGAGACGATGCGGCGCGACGCCCCAGTCGGCGGCGTGTGCCCGCACGTAGCGCACGGCCCTGAGCCCGTCGAGCAGCGACACGTCCGAGTGGTACTTCGGGCCGACGCGATAGCGCAGGACGCACGCGGCG